>NZ_CAUQWY010000010.1:0-50285 GCF_963521865.1 uncultured Streptococcus sp. | reverse complement strand
GCCGGTTCGACCCCGGCCGCCGGTATAGTAATAAAGACAAGGTTTTCGGACCTTGTCTTTTTTTCTTGGTAGTGGCAACTCTTGTTTAGTTACTAAAAATTACTAATTTTTCTCTTGACGGTTTGAGTTTAATCTGATAGAATTATAGTGTACAAAATACTTAATCCAAATGTACAAAAATATCCTAGGAGGAAAACTCAATGTTACTTAGTCCAATTCTTGTTAAGGTTATCTGTGACGCGGTTGTTAATGAGTGGAAACCAAAATATGATTTTTTAGACGACCACTTTAAGCTTCCACTTTCAAAGACCGACTTTTTTAAAATAAAGTATCCCACTTTAATGAATAATACTATTAATGAATATCTTAGAGTTTTAACTAAAGGCTCTAGTTATAGATATGCTACTTTTAAAAGAAGAGCTGAGATACTAATAAGTAATGGAAAAATTTCAAACTTGTTTTTTGACACAGTTGATAAATCTACAGTGTTGAATGGGTTGTTAAAAGTAAATCCTAATAATGTTAAATCAGTAAATGATTTTTACATAGAAAATGATAAATTTGATTTTACATTATGGAGTGATTATTTGCTTGAACAAAATCAAATTTTAGGTATAGAATTTGCTGATGAAATTTTCTTGTTTTCGGCAATGTCTTATATCAGAAATATTATCAGTTTCTATGGATTGCTACCATACAAAGTTAAGCTTTCAATAGATGACGATTGTATTTTCTTTTATTGTGTTGATTTTACTAATAAGAAGAACACTTTTTTTGTTAGTTTATCTAATCCGTTGGCTTCACATTTTATTTAACTTAAAGAGATTTGGGAATAAAGTGTTTAAAATCAGAAAAACGCATAGTATCAAGTATTGAACAACCTGATATTATGCGTTTTATTGTGAGAAGATTTACTTCATTCTCTCCTGTAATTGAGTTTTTGCCATCCTCTTCATCAATGCCTGCATGAACAAAGATTTAACTATTAGTTTCATAATAATAGCGTTTATCTCTATATCGTTTTTTAACAAGTTTATGAATGGAATGAACTAGATATTATTTTTTATTTCATTTCTAACACCTGTTTCAAAGTTGTTAAGATTTGATTTTAATATATATTCCAATTCCTCTGTAGAGAAGAAACTCTTTATTGTTTCTAGAAATGCTGAAGCAGTAGGCTGATTTAAATTAAACCAATCATAAAACCTTTCTTCATGATTTCCAATAAGTGTAATAATTTGTTTTGGGTAAATCTTTTCAAGTTCAATTATTTTAGAAATGACTTGAAAAGATTGAGAACCGTAATCAATATAGTCTCCAAGTAAGATAAGTCGACTTTGTTTATCAGATAAATCTATTTTATTGAGAGATTTAATAAACTCATTGTAGTGCCCATGTATATCAGATATTGCGTATATTTTAGCCATAGCGTCTCATCATTTCTTCATGTGAGATAGTTTTTTTGCCACATTCAGCCCATTTTTTATAAGCTTCATCAGCGACCTTAATATCATACATATCTTCAATTTTCTCTATAACAGCTTGTCTAATAAAGTCAGTCTTTGTTGTATTATTTTCTTCAACAATAGCATTTAATAAAGAATTTAACTCTTGACTAAGTTGAATAGAAATTTGTGTAGTAACAACATTATTCATATAACAGTCACCTAATAGTTATTTTATATACATTATACTCTTAGTCTAATAGTTTCACAATAAAAGATTTCACTTTTTATTGTTATTTATTTTTAAAAAATCGTAGTATCCGTAAGGACGTGCTTATTCGAGCTTGGCCGCGGTATAGTAGAAAAGACAAGGTTTCTAAGCCTTATCTTTTTGTTTTGGAATTAAAAAATTTGAAGTTAAGTTACTAAAAACAACTAATTTTTTTCTATGTATTTAAAAATGTTATAGCAGAACTGTATTTCTTATTTCTCTCTAAGTCTTTTTCAGTAATTAATGGTAGTCTGGTTAAATCTGAATTATGCCGTAAATCCGCCAATTTTACAACTCTAGCGAGTTCATTTGTCTTTACTAGATTGAGATAAGATTGATAATCTTGTCCTTTTTTCTTTGTGAGTATATCGACGGCTTCTATAATGTTTTTTGAAAAACCTTCCTTTTTTAGGTCTAGTAGGGTTAGTGTAGTATCTTCAATTACATCATGTAGATAGGCGACAGCTTTCTCTTCATCAGTTGTGACAAAACTAGCTACTGTTTCAGGGTGTTTAATGTAGTCAATTCCTGCTCTATCAGTTTGTCCAAAGTGTGCTTTTTTAGCTACTTCATGTGCTTTTGTTGCTTGTGATTTGTTCATGTTCTGATTATATAATTTCTGTTTGGAAAACTCAATTAGTTTATAGTAATTCGTCTAGCTTGTCAGCCAGGTCTTTCTGTTTGCTTGGGTACAAATGGGAGTAAGTATCAATTGTAGTCGTTATAGAAGCGTGTCCAAGTCTTTCTTTTACTACTAAATAATCTTCCCCTTGGTTAATTAACAGGGAAGCGTGAGAGTGCCTAAAATCGTGTATACGTATCTTTTTTAGTGTGTTATCACGTTCAATGATTTTCTTGAACTGCTTTTCAATAGCATTTTTTGTAATTGTGATAGGGCTATTTTGAAACACTTGTAATGTTAGGCTATTGTTGGTAAATTGCTCTAATAGATGTTTTTGTTGCTTTTCCCAATCTTGTAATTCTTGGCTTAATTTTTTATTGATGACAATTCTTCTTGTTCCTGCTTTAGTTTTTGTTGTGCTGATATGAGTTACTCCTTTATTAACATAGACAGATTTCGTGATATGAATTGTATTACTTGAAAAGTTGATGTCTTGCCATGTTAGGGCAAGAGCTTCCCCAAGTCTTAATCCTGTAAAGAATAGAACAGTAAAGAGTAGTTTGATATTGTATTCTTCGGGTTCAAATAGTGATAAAAACTTCTGAAATTCTTTGACTGTCCAAAATTGCATTTTTGTTTTTTCAATTGGCAACTTTTTTATCAATTTTGCTGGATTGGAGGAGTAATAGCCTTTTCGCAAACCAACATCAAAAATTTTTTTGAGTAAAATCATGATTTTGTTAATAGTATTTGTGCTTAACGGTCTATCTGAATTTTTAGCCACTTTTTGCCTAAGATGTTCTCGAAACTGGTAGATGTCTTCATAGGTCAATTTTCCGACATTATCGACCTTAGAAAAATAATCTTTGATGTGTTTGTTGTAATTATTATCTTGTGTATTGATATAGCTTGCTTTTCGATGATTTATACTATCTTCCTCCTTAAGTAGTTCATATAGTATGGGGATAGTTATTTTAGCTCCATAAAAGCGTTCTTTTAACTCTACACTTCGTAAGTAGTGTTCTGCTTCAATAGCTTCTTTTTTCGTCTTATAGCCCTTTCTGACAAGTCTACGTTGCTTTAGTGTTATTGGGTCAAAACCGTTACTAATATCAACTACCCAATTACCGTCTTTACCTTTTCTAATTGCCATATTTTACTCCTTGAGGGTACTGTTTTGAACATCAAAACCGAGTAATTCGGTAGCAATAGTAGCAGGTATAGTACCAATTCGCTTGTTCTGATAGACTGTAAAGCCTCGGGTTATCAGTATCTCTTTCCCTTGGCGGATAATACGTTTAGATGTTCCCTCAGAGAAACCGAGGGCAATTAGGTCATTCTTAGTAACAGTTGCTATCATGTGACTTACTCCTTTATTCATCTAGTCTTATTTTCTTGTACTTTACATGATTATCGAAATACTGACCGTCTTTATAGACCTTACTAGTGTATTCCGTTTCATATAGTACGACTGAACTATCATAGTTAAAATCTTCATAAGTGTAAAATTTATCTTCATCAGGCTTTTTCAAGTTGCGTGATGAAAAATAGGCTTGCTTTCCGAAGTTTTCCAACAATTCTTGTCCAATACCTTTTTCAAAATACTTTGTGACATATCGACCGCGATTTTCTTTGCTGTCGACGTCAACTTTATTTATCCGTACTGCTCCATGCCCCCAAAGTTCTAATAATTGCTTATGTGGAATATAGGGAACACTGAATAGCAAAATATGACTATGCCATGCTTTACGTTTTTGCCTCTCTAATACTGCTATATATTTTAATTTACTTTTCTTGGTATTAAAAATGTGGTAGTTAAAGCGTTTAATAAATGTTTTGAGTAAGTCTTTGAAGTGGTTTCTATCGCTGATATTTTCCTTAGTGGTCAGTGTAAGAAAAGAAGTTGTATCATCAAAATTACAATCAACTAGACGGAGTAAGTTCCACTTGGCTTCTAAGCGAGTCTTCTTCATACGTTCAAGACGTTGTTCTTGTTCTAGGGGTGTTAGTTCATCAAATGTTCTGCGTTTTGCTTTTTCCTTGTTTTCAGTATTAGTATCTAAAATAGATTTTCCTTTTGAAAATATTGGCTTTTCATATTCCCAAATTTCAATATAGGAAGAAGTGCGGACTATTTTTTTATTATATGAGGTCATAAAAAATAGTTCCTTTTAGGTTGGCTTTCGCCAAAAGATTGTCTATATAATAAATAAACTAGGAGGAGCAAAGCTCCTCCCTACTTCTATCATGTGATCCTAAGCACCGCTCCGCTAAACACACTTCCAGCTTGCCGACTGCTTGTCGGCAGTTTTGCTTAGGTACATGATGAGAAGTAGCTATTAAATTTGTAGTTGTGGTAATTGTTTTAATATTTTGTCTGTTGCCCAGTCTGTTGAAATGACCTCAAAATGTCCTTGGTCATAAACTAGCAAATCTCCGTTACCAATAAATTGATATTTATTATCTTTGTCAATATATAATGAAAAAGTATCTATACCAATAACATTTTTAGAAATATCAATAGATTCTTTAGGGGTATGTCCAACAATTTGTTTAGGAAAGTCTTGGTTGGGAAGCAATTCTAATTCTCTAAAATGTGCCCATAAAGGAGAACCCCCAAGAGCTTTCCCACCACGCATTGGTCCTATTGTATAAGCTAGGATATCTAATTCTTCTTCATACTCTTTGGTATAAAGGTTAAAATGCCATTCTTTTGGGTCAAATATCAGATTGAAACCAGCGTGACTGACTAAATAATCATCTAGTTGATAAGCTATTTGTAATTTCAAATCCTGCAACAATTCTTTTACTGCGAAAAACACTTCTAAATTTTGAATTGAGAAAGGAGCTTGTTCTCCCAGTAAATAATAAGCATCATGATTACCTATAAGATTAATTACATCTATTCCGTTTTGCTCTTTATCTATTTTCCAAGAGTATAAAAAAGTGAGGTCTTTGGCATAAAGTTGGATATTGTTAGTTTGACCATGTAAATCAACATAATCACCAAGAAAAATGATTCTCTTAATGTTATGTGTTTGGATAATTTTGTCAACAATGGGTAAAATTAGTTGAGATTTTAAATGTAAGTCACCAATTAATAATGTCTTCATATATATTTCCCTCTTTATTTTTGATATTAGTCTAAGAATAGAATTAAGCTCTATCAAATTTTTTAGGCAATAGAGAAGTGTTTTTTGAATATTGATAGGATTTTTTAACTGTATCATAGCAGATAACAGGTATTGTTTTGCTATTTTTTACATCTCCATCAATAAAGTAATGACTTTTACTATCATGGTAAATCTTACCTAGGTAACTTTTATCTTTAGCTACTTCCCAAGAAGCAAAATGCCCAGAGATAATATCTTTATAAAATCTACCAGTTGTAATAGGAAATTTGTTGGTAAATATCTCTGGACTCGTTAGGTCTTTCCAAAGATTATTAGCTTCTTCATCAATGCCAGCATGGACAAAAATTTGATTTTCTGTTTCAAAATAACGACTATCTTCATATCGTTTTTGGAACCAGTTTATAAATGGAATATACTTATCATTATTTCTAATTTCGTTTCTAACACCTGTTTCAAAGTTGTTAGGATTTGTTTTTAAAATATAGTTCAATTCCTCTGTAGAGAAGAAACTCTTTATTGTTTCTGGAAACGCAGAAGCAGTAGGATTATCTAAAATCAACCAATCATAAAACCATTCTTCATGATTTCCAAAAAGTGTAATAATTTGTTTTGGATAAATCTTTTCAAGTTCAATTATTTTAGAAATGACTTGAAAAGATTGAGAACCGTAATCAATATAGTCTCCAAGTAAGATAAGTCGACTTTGTTTATCAGATAAATCTATTTTATTGAGAGATTTAATAAACTCATTGTAGTGCCCATGTATATCAGATACGGAATAATAAATTGCCATATAAGATTCTTTCTATAATCAACGTGAATTTACAGCGTATATGTAATTTATATAATTAGCAAAATCACCCATACGTTTTCTATCGTTATGAAACTTATCGAACCAAGAGGTATCTTTGTTATTGATTTGAGCCAAGCCTCTAATAGATATAAGGTTATCTCTAATTCTATTATGAATATTAGTTCTTGTATCATCAAGTGTATCTTGCTCTTCTTTTGTAAGTATTCGCCATTTTCCTCTCATTTCAGCATACTTCGCACTGTACTCGATAAGTTCTTTCCAGTATGCTTGAAATTCAGGGTCATAAATGTTTGATGATTTTATAAGTTCATCTAAAATTATTTCAGCTTGTTCAAAAGTTACGATTTCTTTGTCTTTTAGAAAATCGTTATAAGTAAAAATTTGCATAGTAAGCTCCTTTAATTTTTGAAATAATTATAACACATTATTTAGTAATTAGAATTACATTAGAACAAGAAAACCATAAATTTCCATTGTATTGACCTACGTTTAAATCTTTTAGAGTAACAGGACAGGTTTTATTATTTGCCATTTCTTGAACAGAAGCAGTAGGGGATAATGTATTTACTTTGACTTGTATCATCTCCATAAAGAAATCAGAATCCTCATCTTGAATTGACACGTTAAGTCGTAAAGCTACGGGCTTATTAGTCTCTCTGTCTAATACTTCTGTATAGCCTTTTACTGCTATAAATTTGTTGCCAAGCAGTTCTGGCTTTAAAAAATCATTTAGCTTCATGTGTACCTCTTTTCTATCATCGCAGAGCGATGAGGAACAGATATTTTTGCTGAAAATCTATTGAATTTAAGCAAAAATATCTGTTGAAATTATTTTGACTTTGTTACGTATAATTGTAGTTCTTTTATAAAATCGAATTGAGTTGTATCAAGATAAGGGCTTTCCCAGTATTGGGCAGATTCTTTACCAGAGCCTTGTATATAAAGATAGCCTGAACCTTTTTCTTCAATAGGTTTTAACTTATCAGGAGTAGCCGAACCAAAGACCATGTGATAGCCTTCACTAGAATTAGCACCAAGAGCAATTCTCAATCCTAAATTATCTCTGAGTTCAGTACTTAAAGTAGTACTAGCATTTACTTGTTGGGCAGATACTAGGATAAAAATGCCTGACTGTCTTCCAAGTAGAATGATTTGTTTAATCCCATCCATAACTTCAGTGATAATCTCTCTTGATTTTTTATCTGAACCTGTAGCTTGAAATGCTCCCATTTCATCAAATATAAGCCAATCCATGGTTAGTAAAATTTGAACCATACTGAAAGTTATCACGCATGACTTGATATCGTTCCTGCATTTCCTCAACTACGACTCTCACAATGCGAGCTATATTATTTGGGGTGGTTGCTACGTATTTATTTCCAAAGTAATGAGACAAGCTACCTAGGTCAGAGTTCTTAGGGTCAGCTATATAAACTGTTGATTGACGTTTTAGAAATTCTAAAATCAAAACAGATATAAGCACGGATTTCCCACTTCCAGTTCCACCCGATACTAAAATATGTGGGCATTTGACAGGATTATAATTTACACCATATCCTAAATCTATATCAAGGCTATCTATCTCTTGTCTTTGGCTGTGAGATTGTAGAACTAACCTTTTTGGTTTTATGTAATAGAAATGATATTCTATAAAACTAGGTCGAATAATCTTTTCCTCAAGCTCTAGTTCAAGCACGCCAGAAAGTACATCATCAAGAGATTGAACTTTTTTACTAAATTCATCGCCCGTTATAAGAGCTTTGATAAGAACATGACCTTTTTGTCTATCTATCTCGTATTCTAATACTGCACTTCTAACGATTTTTTCATAGCCTGAACCATCTTTAGATGTGGTATAAAGTCTGTTTGTGTGGAGTACATAAAGTAAGCTCTCACGTATAATAAGGTAATGCTCTAAGTCATATCGAAAAATTTTTATTTTCAGATGAATTTTATAGATAATAAATCCACCTAAAAATATGAAGAGAATTTGAACAAAAGTTGGAGCCCTAATATTAACAATAGTGGAAAATAGAATGCAGGCAAAGATACTTAGTATCAGCCAGTGCATTATTTTTAACTTATAACAGGAAATTATATTGTTTCTTGTTAAATCAGCACTTTGTCTTAATTTAAACATATTAGTTAGATACCTTTTATTTTATCTAAAAGCTCTTTTAAAAGTTCGTAAAACCCTAAGAGCTTGATTTTTGCGAAATAATATGTTGAGATAAGTAGTGGAATACACCCAAGGATAAGGATAGAATTCGAAAAGAAATGTCCTTGAGGGAATATAAAAATTGCTATGCCAGCTAATATCACAAATCCTAAAAGAAATAGATATGCTTTTAAATTATCACTCATTTCATTACCTCCTCTAATAAGCAATTATTTTAAGGAAAACTATAAAGATATAGTCGCCGATAAAATAGCGTGGTCGGGGAAACCGACTTTATTTTGATAATCAGGATTTTCTAAGAATCTCCAAGAATAACACACATTAGAAATAGGAATGTTTCCTATAATATGGTCTAATTTACAATATTTCCAAGAGTTCTCCTCAGACGGAGTATGTACAGTTAAACCTGCTTTATTCATTTCTGATTTTAGTAATGGATAGGAGTAAAATTCTCTAGGTTTACCTTGATAGGAATGAGTATCATCATTCTGCTTGAAAAAGCCATTATTAAAGTCACCTAGAATAATTGTGTTTTCATGAATTGGTAAATTGAAGATTAGCTTGTCTAGTTGTGTTTTTCTGTGTTTGAAATCTTCAAAAACATTTTCCCCTCCTATCTTGATACGAACTCCAATAATGTTTAATTCTTGTCCTTCAATTGTCACTCTAACGTGTAAAAAGTTTGGATTATTATCATCATTATCGATAGTAATGACTTGGCAATCATTAACTAAATCACTCTTTATTGCAATAAGAATTTCATTTCCAAAATCTATAGTACGCACATCTTCAAAGATTGTATAACCATTAGTTTGAAGGCTAGAACAGAATTGAGAATGATTATCTGTTTTTACATACTCTGTCAGACAGATAATATCTGAATTTTGCTGAGCTAGTTCCTGCGCAATCATTTCAGGAATTTGTTTTCCTTTTCTTGAACGTAGATTTATATTCCAAGTGGATGCTGTAAGTTGTATCATAAAATTTCCTCCTAAAAGTTAGTCCGCAGGAGGAGGCACCTCCTCCTGCTATCCTTCGAATCCATCAAAGATTTCTCCTAGTTCGTCTTCATCATAGTAGCTTTCCAATTCCTCATAGAAGTAATCTAAGGCTTCTTGGTCAAAAAAGTTCATTGCTATTCCTCCTCTCAGTATTTTTTGTACATTTTAATTGTACAAAATTAAAAGAAGAAAGTCAACAAAAAAGTATACTTTAATTTCCGAAATGTACAAATTTAATAAAAAAAAGAATGAGTCTGGGACAAAAAGATTTTGATTTTAGGAATTCTTTATTATAAATTTTAAAAATCGATAGATTATACAAAAAAGCGAACAAGACAGAATTCTGAGTATCAGATAACTCGTTTTGTTCGCTTTTTATATTTAAGATTAGACTTTTGTCCCAGACTCATTTTATAAAATTATTTTTGAAATTCCATATGGTATCAGAAAGTAATTTGTGGTTGACTGGTGCAACGATTTCAAGAAGCTGTTTTTCTAGAATAGAGAATTTCTTGTCAAAATCTTTTTCAGGTTCTGAAATATCGTGATTTAATTGGGTCATCAATTCTGCTTTAAGAAGAAATTTAACACATACACCTAAAGTTACACTTTGAGTATTTGTGGCACTAGGCAATATTTCTTTATATTTTTTAATTCCTTCTGCTACTTCATCGGACAGTGCAACGTTCAATTTTAATTCCTTTTCTTCCACCGGATAAATATTTTTTAAAGAGATAGAGTTATCTTGTACAACTTTTGTCCAGTTTGTTACAGTCTTTGAATTTTGAAACGCACGCGTTAAAATGGTAGCTTTAGTTATATTGATACCTTCTGAAGTTTCATATTTCTCTTTTAGCATTCTTAAATAGTAAGCTGCTTCACCAGATATTCGGACTTGAAATTGTGTCATTATTAGTACCTCCGTATTGTATTATACCATTTGTACATTAAAAGGACAATGCATAAACGAATAATCTACCTTCTCGTTCTAGCATTTTTACAAGTTTAGTAATCTTGCTGAAGATGCATTCCATGTGTTACGTTTAAAAAAGGGAATTAAAGTAATCTAGTTCCTAAAAGGTTACTAAAAATAAAAATTTTGTTTTTTTAAATAATATAAGTGTTTTTTTATAACGCTGATTTTACTGGTTTATAAAGATATAAAAACTTAAACACTAAACTCAAAATCCAGTGTCCGCAAGGACGTGCCGGTTCGACCCCGGCCGCCGGTATAGTATAGAGTTAAGGAACGTGGTATATCTTCGTTCCTTTTTATATTATTTTTGGTATAATAATAGTTATTCAAATTTTATTTAGATTATGAAAGTGTAGGGAAGTATGTCTCGTTCTATCGATTTATTAAAACATCGGTATTTAAAAAATATTAAAGAAAATCCTGAATTGTTTGTTGGGATTGAGCTGGAATATCCTGTTGTAAACTTGGAAGGGGATGCTACAGATGTTGAAGTTATCAAGCATTTATTTGGATATCTAGTTTCTGATTTGCATTTAACTGTAGAAAAGGTTGATGATTTTGGAAATCCTATTCAGCTAGTGGATCCAGTAAGTCAGGATGCTATTTTATTTGAAGTTTCCTATACTACGATTGAGTTTGCATTTGGCAAGGCTGAAACGATTCAAGAGGTCGAAAATCGTTTTAACAATTATATGGATGTGATTCAGAAGAAGTTAGCTGAATCAAATCATGCTATTGTTGGCTGTGGCATTCATCCTAACTGGGATAAAAATAAGAATTGTCCAGTTGCTTATCCACGTTATCAGATGTTGATGGATTATTTGAATTTGAGTTGCAATGTGACTGAGTCAGACTTACATCATTTCCCTGAATATGGAGCTTTTATCTGTGGGAGTCAGGTTCAGCTGGATATTTCAAAATCCAACTACTTACGGGTGATTAATGCTTTTACTCAAATTGAAGCGGCTAAGGCGTATTTATTTGCCAATTCTGAGTTTTCGGGTGCAGATTGGGATACGAAAATTTCAAGGGATATTTTCTGGGAAGAATCCATGCATGGCATCTATCCAGAAAACGTCGGGGTCAATGCTAGACTCTTTAAAGATGAGGATGATTTTTTTGACTATCTCGATCATTCTGCGATTTTTACTGCGGAACGTGATGGACAAACCTATTATTTTTATCCGATTCAGGCAAGAGACTATCTGACTACACCTGAAATCCAAGCATTTTCTCTTAATGGGGATGAGGTTCTTATTGCCCCTCAAGAGAAAGACTTTGAAACTCATCGTAGTTATCAGTACCAAGACTTAACGACTCGCGGAACAGTTGAGTTTCGTAGTGTGTGTACTCAACCTCTAGATAGAACCTTCGCTTCAGCAGCTTTTCACTTAGGATTATTAGTTAATTTAGACAAGTTAGAAGCTTACTTAGAAACAGCATCTTTCTTTGAAGCATTTGGTCGTAATTACAAGTTTTTAAGACGACAGTTTTCTAAGAAAAAGCTTACAGATGAGGAAGAAACTACGATTATTGAATTTTCCAAAGACTTACTCCTGTTAGCTGAGGAAGGACTGGAGATGCGAAATAAGCAAGAAATGACCTATTTACAGCCTTTGAAAGAAGAATTGGGACTATAATTTCTCTTATAAAGGGAGAATTTTCTGAAAAATCATGATATAATGGAAGAGACTATAGATAAAGGATAGAGAGTAATGACATTAGTTTATCAATCAACACGTGATGCCAACAATACAGTAACTGCTAGCCAAGCTATTTTGCAAGGTTTGGCGACGGACGGTGGTTTATTTACACCGGTTACTTATCCAAAGGTAGATTTGGACTTTGACAAATTGAAAGATGCTTCTTACCAAGAAGTGGCTAAGTTAGTTTTGTCAGCATTTTTAGATGACTTTACAGCTGAGGAGTTGGACTACTGTATCAACAATGCCTACGATAGCAAGTTTGATACTCCAGCTATTGCGCCTTTGGTGAAATTAGACGGACAATACAACTTGGAACTTTTCCATGGTTCAACAATTGCTTTTAAGGATATGGCCTTGTCTATCTTGCCATACTTTATGACAACAGCTGCTAAGAAACATGGTTTGGAGAATAAGATTGTCATCTTGACAGCGACATCTGGTGATACTGGGAAAGCCGCTATGGCAGGATTTGCCGATGTGCCTGGTACGGAGATTATCGTCTTTTATCCAAAGGATGGTGTCAGCAAGGTTCAAGAGTTGCAAATGACCACTCAGACTGGCGACAATACTCATGTTATCGCTATTGATGGTAACTTTGATGATGCCCAAACAAATGTGAAGCATATGTTTAACGATGTGGCTCTTCGTGAAAAATTAGCGGCAAACAAGTTGCAATTTTCGTCAGCTAACTCTATGAACATTGGTCGTTTGGTACCACAAATTGTTTATTATGTTTATGCCTACGCTCAGTTGGTCAAGACTGGTGAGATTGTGTCTGGTGATAAGGTCAACTTCACAGTACCAACAGGAAACTTTGGAAATATCTTGGCTGCCTTTTATGCTAAGCAAATTGGTCTACCAGTTGGCAAATTAATCTGTGCTTCAAATGACAACAATGTTTTGACAGACTTCTTCAAGACACGTGTTTACGACAAGAAGCGTGAGTTTAAGGTAACAACTAGTCCATCTATGGATATTTTGGTATCTTCAAACTTGGAGCGTTTGATTTTCCATCTTTTGGGAAATGACGCTGAAAAGACAGCTGAACTCATGAATGCTTTGAATAGCCAAGGTCAATATGAATTGACAGACTTTGATTCAGAGATTCTTGCACTCTTTGCAGCTGAATATGCGACTGAGGAAGAAACAGCGGCAGAAATCAAGCGTGTTTATGAATCAGATTCTTATATCGAGGACCCTCATACAGCTGTTGCTTCGGCAGTTTATAAGAAATACCAAGCGGCTACTGGCGATGTGACTAAGACAGTGATTGCTTCAACAGCTAGTCCATACAAGTTCCCAGTGGTTGCAGTAGAAGCTGTAACAGGGAAAGTTGGCTTGACTGACTTTGAAGCCTTGGCTCAATTACATGAAATATCAGGAGTGGCTGTGCCACCTGCGGTTGATGGGCTTGAAACAGCTCTTGTTCGTCACAAGACAACAGTGGCAGCTGCTGATATGCAAGCAGCGGTCGAGGCTTATTTAGGACTTTAAGACAGAAGGAGTAAACTCGGTTGGGAAACCAACTGAGTTTCTTTTCATCAGGAGGAAGGATTGTTTAAGAAAAATAAAGATATTCTTAATATTGCCTTGCCAGCTATGGGCGAAAACTTTTTGCAGATGCTCATGGGGATGGTGGACAGTTATTTGGTTGCTCATTTAGGATTGATAGCTATTTCGGGTGTATCAGTAGCTGGCAATATTATCACGATTTACCAGGCGATTTTCATCGCTCTGGGAGCTGCTATTTCCAGTGTTATTTCAAAAAGTTTGGGACAGAAGGATCAATCTATGCTAGCCTATCATGTGACTGAGGCGTTGAAGATTACATTATTATTAAGTTTCCTTTTAGGAGCTTTGTCCATCTTCGCTGGGCAAGAGATGATTGAACTTTTGGGGACGGAGAGAGATGTAGCTGAGAGTGGTGGACTCTACCTATCTTTGATAGGCGGATCGATTGTTCTCTTGGGATTAATGACCAGTTTGGGTGCCTTGATTCGTGCAACTCATAATCCACGTCAGCCTCTCTATGTTAGTCTTTTATCCAATGCCTTGAATATTCTTTTTTCAAGTCTAGCTATTTTTATTCTTGATATGGGGATTGCTGGTGTTGCTTGGGGGACTATTCTGTCTCGTTTGATTGGTCTTGTGATTTTGTGGTCGCAATTAAAGCTTCCTTATGCGAAGCCAACTTTTGGACTGGATAAAGACTTACTGACTTTGGCAATACCAGCAGCTGGAGAGCGACTCATGATGCGGGCTGGAGATGTCGTGATCATTGCCTTGGTCGTTTCTTTTGGAACGGAGGCAGTGGCTGGGAATGCAGTCGGAGAAGTCTTGACCCAGTTTAACTATATGCCTGCCTTTGGTGTGGCTACAGCAACGGTCATGCTGGTAGCTCGAGCAGTTGGAGAGGATAATTGGAATAGAGTAGATAAGTTGAGTAAACAAGCCTTTTGGCTTTCTCTGGTCCTCATGTTACCCTTGACCTTCAGTATCTATGCTTTGGGTATACCACTAACTCATCTCTATACGACTGATTCTCTAGCGGTGGAGGCTAGTGTTCTAGTGACACTTTTTTCACTACTTGGTACTCCTATGACGATAGGAACAGTCATCTATACAGCAGTCTGGCAGGGTTTGGGCAATGCTCGGCTTCCCTTTTATGCGACAAGTATAGGAATGTGGTGTATCCGTATTGGAACAGGATATCTGCTGGGGATTGTTCTTGGTTGGGGCTTGCCCGGTATTTGGGCTGGAACCCTTTTGGATAATGGTTTTCGTTGGTTATTTCTACGTTACCGTTACCAGCGTTATATGAGCTTGAAAGGATAGGAAATGCAAAAAATAGCTTTTATTTGGGATTTAGATGGGACATTATTAGACTCCTACGAAGCGATTTTATCAGGGATTGAGGAGACTTTTGGTCAGTTTGCTATTCCTTATGATAAGGAAAAGGTAAGAGAGTTTATTCTCAAGTATTCTGTTCAGGATTTGCTTGTGCAGGTGGCAGAAGAGAGAAAACTGGATGTGGAAGTGCTAAATCAGGTGCGTGCCCAGAGTTTGGCTGAGAAGAATGCTCAGGTAGTTTTGATGCCCGGTGCGCGTGATGTGCTAGCTTGGGCAGAGGAATCAGGAATTCAGCAGTTTGTTTACACTCATAAGGGAGACAATGCTCTTACCATTCTCAGAGATTTGGGTTTGGAGTCCTATTTTATGGAGATTTTAACCAGTCAGAGTGGCTTTGCGCGTAAACCCAGTCCAGAAGCGGCTACCTATCTGATAGATAAGTATCAGTTGAATCATGATAATACTTATTATATAGGAGATCGGACTCTGGATGTGGAATTTGCCCAGAATAGTGGGATTCAAAGTATCAACTTTTTAGAGTCGATTTATGAAGGTAATCACAGGATTCAAGCGTTAGTAGATATTTCCCATATTTTTGAGGTTGAGCGATAAAAAGATTGTGTCAGTTTTGTGACAGAGACCTAACAAACTATTTCAAGTAACCGAGTTTGTTACAAGGAATGGACAGTTCTGTTAAATAGGCCCGAGAGGGCTTTTTTTCTGCATTTTTTGTGTTATGATAGACAGGTACTCATTTGAAAGGAATTTGAAAGAATGAAGAAAAGAATATTATTAGCCTCAACAGTAGCCTTGTCATTTGCCCCAGTATTGGCAACCCAAGCAGAAGAAATTCTTTGGACTGCACGTAGTGTTGAGCAAATCCAAAATGATTTGACTAAAACGGATAACAAAACAAGCTATACCGTTCAGTATGGTGATACCTTGAGCACCATTGCAGAAGCCTTGGGTGTAGATGTCACAGTTCTTGCGAATTTGAATACAATCACCAATATGGACCTGATTTTCCCAGAAACCGTTTTGACAACGACTGTCAATGAAGCTGAAGAAGTAACAGAAGTTGAAATCCAAACTCCTCGAGCAGCTTCTAGTGAGGAAGTGACAACTGCGACAGCAGATTTGACAACCAATCAAGTGACCGTTGATGATCAAACTGTTCAGGTTGCAGACCTTTCTCAACCGATTGCAGAAGCTCCAAAAGCGGTAGAAACTACAAGAACAAAAGAAGTAGCAACAAGTTCAGAAGTTACAGAGACAGTGATTGCTACAGAAGAAGTGGCACCATCTACAGAGACTTCTGTCTCAGAGGAGCAAACAGTCGAAACAAGCAGTGCAGTTGCAGCAGTAGCTCCTCAGGCAACGACACCAGCTGAGAAGCAGGAAACACAAGCAAGCATTCAAGCTGAATCAGAAGTAGAAGCAACTACAACTCCAGCAGAAGAAACAGCAATCGAAACAACTGCAACAAGTTCAGAAGCAAAAGAAGTAGCATCATCAAGTGAAGCTACACCAACAGTTTCTACTTATCAACTAGAAGAGAAGAAAACAGTTTCAACAACTTACGCAGCTCCAGCTGCGCCCGATTATGCTGGACTGGCAGTAGCAAAATCTGAAAATGCAGGCCTTCAACCACAAACAGCTGCCTTTAAAGAAGAAATTGCCAACTTGTTTGGCATCACATCCTTTAGTGGTTACCGTCCAGGAGACAGTGGAGATCACGGAAAAGGTTTGGCTATCGATTTTATGGTACCAGAAAGCTCAGAACTAGGGGATAAGATTGCGGAATACGCTATTCAAAACATGGCCAGCCGTGGAATTAGTTACATCATCTGGAAACAACGTTTCTATGCCCCATTCGATAGCAAATATGGGCCAGCTAATACTTGGAACTCAATGCCAGACCGTGGTAGTGTGACAGAAAATCACTATGATCACGTTCACGTGTCAATGAATGGATAAAACCGAATTAGTAATATCATTTTGACGAATGAGATGTCGCTTTCGTGATAGGAAGCGAGTCTCGTTCGTTTTTTTCTTTGTCATACTCTTCGAAAATCTCTTCAAACCACGTCAGTTTTATTTGCAACCTCAAAGCTGTGCTTTGAGCAACCTACGGATAGCTTCCTAGTTTGCTCTTTGATTTTCATTGAGTATCAATATGAATGGAAAATGGAAGTTAGCATTTTGTAATGCTTTAAGCAACATTCTTGCAATTTATTTTACTTTGCATTATACTTGATTAGTCAATTATTGATAAATCAAGTAAAAAGAGGAAGAAATGATAGAGATTCAAGATTTACTGTATCAAATTCGCTTGTCTGAGCAAGCGAGTACGCACTTGTTTGAAAAAAGACTTGGGATTAGTTTGACACGGTATCAGATTTTATTATTTTTGCTGAAGCATTCCCCTTGTAATCAAATAGCGGTTCAGGAGCGTTTGAAGATTGATCAGGCTGCTTTGACCCGACATTTCAAAATTCTGGAAAAGGAAGGTTTGGTGGAGCGTCATCGCAATCCTGAAAATCAGCGGGAAGTGTTGGTAGAGACTACGAAGTATGCCAAGGAGCAGTTAGTAGTGAATCCCCCTCTGCAACATATCAAGGTTAAGGAAGAGATGGAAAGTATCTTAACAGAGTCTGAAAGAACAGAACTCAGCCGTTTAGTAAACAAATTGGTTTTGGGTATTGAAAATATAGAAATTTAAGGAGAAATAGATGTCAATTATGACAATCATTTTAGCAACGATTGTTGCTTTGGAGCATTTTTACATTTTTTATTTGGAAAGTATTGCAACGCAATCAGCTGCAACTAGTCGTGTCTTTAACATGGACAAGGAAGAACTGGCTCGTCCGTCAGTAAGTTCATTGTTTAAAAATCAAGGGATTTATAATGCTTTGCTAGGAGTCTTTCTCTTGTATGGAATTTATTTCTCACAGAATTTAGAAATTGTGACTATTTTTGTTTTATTTGTGATTGGTGCTGCGGCTTATGGCTCTCTCACAGCAGATAAGAAAATTATTTTGAAGCAGGGTGGACCAGCTATTTTGGCCTTGATTAGTATTTTACTCTTTAAATAAGTTCAAAGGTCAATCTTAGCCTTTCTAGTCCTTTTCACTCCAGAATAAGGGAAATATGTTATACTTGTTTTTAAGAAAAAAGTCTCATTGAATTGGTTTTGAGGAGTTAGAAATGAAAGTATTAGTGACAGGTTTTGAGCCCTTTGGAGGGGAAAAGGTCAATCCAGCTTTGGAGGCTATTAAAGGTTTACCAGCTGAAATCCATGGTGCTGAGGTTCGTTGGCTAGAAGTGCCAACAGTCTTTCACAAATCGGCCCATGTATTGGAGGAAGAGATGAACCGCTATCAACCTGACTTTGTCCTTTGTATCGGCCAAGCAGGTGGAAGGTCTAGCTTGACGCCTGAGCGAGTAGCCATTAATCAAGACGATGCACGCATTCCTGATAATGAAGGAAATCAACCGCTTGACCTTCCTATTCGTCCAGATGGTGCTCCTGCCTACTTTAGTAGTTTGCCGATTAAAGCGATGGTTCAAGCTATAAAAAAAGAGGGATTGCCGGCCTCTGTTTCCAATACGGCAGGGACTTTTGTCTGCAATCATTTGATGTATCAGGCCCTCTATTTGGCAGAAAAGAAATTTCCACATGTTAAGGCAGGTTTTATGCATATTCCTTATATGATGGAACAGGTGGTGAATCGACCGACTACTCCAGCTATGAGTTTAGTGGACATTAGGCGAGGGATAGAAGCAGCAATCGGCGCCATTATCGAACATGGAGATCAAGACCTCAAGTTGGTAGGCGGAGAAACTCATTGATAGAAAAAAAGCTTGAGGGAAAACCTTCAAGCTTTTGGACGTTTTCGAGCCAGTACTGCTCGGTAGAAAATTATTTTATTGATTTGAATGTAGGGTAGGAGTGAGAAACTAGCAATTCCAAAGGTAATCCAATTGAGAAAGTACCAAGGAAGGAGTTGTAAGTCTAGGACGAAACGCTGGAACTTGTAACCTTTCATCAGGAAACGGCTGGTTTTAAGGATTTGCCCTGGTTTGGATTGTCCCAAGTCTAGGGTGTCGCAGAGGAGAAATTCTACCTGCGAATAGGCATAGTATTGTGGAATATAGAGACTATTTCCTATAATCATCAAGAGGATACTTGCTAGAAAGTAAAGACCAAAGGTCATGAGGAAGCGCTCGGTTTCAATTGACGTGAGCTCCAGATTGGGAAACTCAGGGTGAAGGGTAACGAATTTCTTGGCTAAAAAGCTACTGTAAAAGAGAAAGTAAATCCCGAGTAAACTAGGAATACTCCATAAGAAGAGATAGAAGCGTTTGAGAAGGAGAGTCAAAAAGGTTTGTGAAAAGTGCTCTTCGTTAAAGAGAGTGAGACTATTTTTGACGGATAGTTCTGTATCAGGATTCTTGATGAGTTTCAGCGTTGTATAGATGGAACTGGTTAGAAGTATTGTTCCGATAAAGGAGACTAATAGAGGAAAAAGGTAGGCTTGGAATACATGGCCAAACACACTTAAAAAGGATTGCTCTAAAATAGACTCGTTGATGCGCTTTAAGGGATTGAGGAAGCCAGACAAGATGAGCAGCATGCTAGGTAAGAGATAGACGAGAAAGAGGCGGGGATTTTCAACTTGAAATTGTCTAGCCTGCAGACGAATGGTTTTTAAATCAATTTTTGGGTATTTCATTCTCTCATTATACCATAGTTCTTATACATAGTTCGTGACAGTTCCTGCTTTTTTTGATAAAATCATACAGTATGCCCTTGGGCACAAAGTATGAACTGGGACTGTCTTTCCCAGCTTCGGAGGTAAAAAATGTCAGATTCACCAATCAAATACCGTTTGATTAAGAAAGAAAAACACACGGGAGCTCGTCTGGGAGAAATCATCACTCCCCACGGTACCTTCCCGACACCTATGTTTATGCCAGTTGGGACACAAGCCACTGTCAAAACTCAGTCACCTGAAGAATTGAAGGAGATGGGTTCGGGAATTATCCTGTCAAACACCTATCATCTCTGGCTTCGCCCTGGAGATGAACTCATTGCACGCGCAGGTGGTCTCCACAAGTTCATGAATTGGGACCAGCCTATCTTGACAGATAGTGGTGGTTTTCAGGTTTATTCCTTAGCAGATAGCTGCAATATCACAGAAGAAGGGGTAACCTTTAAAAACCATCTAAATGGTTCTAAGATGTTCTTGTCCCCAGAAAAAGCTATCTCTATTCAGAACAATCTGGGCTCAGACATCATGATGTCCTTTGACGAATGTCCCCAGTTTTATCAACCTTACGACTACGTTAAGAAATCAATCGAGCGTACCAGCCGTTGGGCTGAGCGTGGTTTGAAGGCTCATCGTCGTCCACATGACCAAGGATTATTTGGGATTGTGCAGGGGGCAGGATTTGAAGACTTGCGTCGCCAATCAGCTTACGACCTTGTCAGTATGGATTTCCCAGGCTACTCTATCGGTGGTTTGGCAGTGGGAGAAACCCACGAAGAGATGAATGCGGTCTTGGACTTCACAACCCAACTGTTACCTGAAAATAAACCTCGCTATTTGATGGGTGTGGGAGCGCCAGATAGCTTGATTGATGGGGTGATTCGTGGGGTAGATATGTTTGACTGTGTCTTGCCGACTCGTATCGCTCGTAACGGAACTTGTATGACCAGTCAAGGACGTTTGGTTGTAAAAAATGCTCAGTTCGCTGAGGACTTTACGCCACTGGATCCTGAGTGTGATTGCTACACATGTAAGAACTATACACGCGCCTATCTTCGTCACCTACTCAAGGCTGATGAAACCTTCGGTATCCGTTTGACTAGCTACCATAACCTTTACTTCTTGCTCAACCTTATGAAGCAAGTTCGACAAGCCATTATGGATGACAATCTCTTGGAATTCCGTGAGTATTTTGTGGAAAAATATGGCTACAATAAGTCAGGACGTAATTTCTAAAATAGAATTGATATAAGCTAAAAATCCTAAGTTTTCTCTTGGGATTTTTCTTCTTTTTTTGATAGAATAAAGTGTATAATGAAAGGGAGAATAAACTCGTATGCGCATTAAATGGTTTTCCTTGATTAGAATTACAGGTTTACTTTTGGTACTCTTGTATCATTTCTTTCAGACCATCTTTCCTGGAGGATTTTTCGGGGTAGATGTCTTTTTCACATTTTCAGGTTTCCTGATTACAGCTCTACTTATCGAAGAATTTTCTAAAAACCATGAGATTGATTTGATAGGATTTTTTAGAAGACGCTTTTATCGTATCGTGCCACCTGTGGTTTTGATGGTCTTGGTAACCATGCCCTTTACCTTCCTAGTTCGCCAAGATTATGTGGCTGGAATTGGGGGTCAGATTGCGGGTGTTTTAGGCTTTATGACCAACTTCTATGAGCTCCTAACAGGTGGGAGTTATGAATCTCAGTTCATTCCTCATTTGTTTGTTCATAATTGGAGCTTGGCTGTTGAGGTTCACTACTATATTCTATGGGGCTTGGCAGTTTGGTTCTTATCTAAACAGTCCAGATCAAATAGTCAGTTGAGAGGAATGGTCTTTCTCTTATCTGTTGCTGCCTTCTTGATCAGCTTCTTCTCCATGTTTATTGGTAGTTTTCTAGTAACCTCTTATTCCTCTGTTTACTTCTCCAGTTTAACTCATGTCTATCCATTCTTTTTGGGAAGTATCCTAGCAACGATTGTAGGCGTTCGTCAGACGACTTCCCTAGTTAAGCAATTGGATAAAATCTGGGATTTACGCAAGACCCTGTTAGTTTTTGCAGGAGGTTTTGGCTTCTTACTCATTTTGACCTTCTTTGTCAAATTCACCTATCTCTTTGCCTATCTTATGGGCTTCTTGCTTGCCAGCCTTGCAGCCCTTGCTATGATCCTGGCAGCGCGTGTCTTACATGAAAAGACTCCTAACGTGCAGGAGCCAAAGATGATCAGCTTTTTAGCAGATACTAGTTATGCGGTTTATCTCTTCCATTGGCCTTTCTATATCATTTTCTCACAGTTGACATCAAATCTTCTTGCTGTGTTATTAACTTTGATTTTTTCTTATGGATTTGCCAGTCTTTCATTTTATGTATTGGAACCTTGGATTGCAGGCAAGAACACACCTGTTTTACAAACTCTTCGTCCCTTGCCTTATATTCACGCAATTCTTGCAACAAGTACAGCAATCTTGGCCTTCATTGTCTTCTTAGTGACTTTCTTGGCACCACAAGTTGGGGCATTTGAGACAGATTTAACTGTCAATGGCTTGAAGCAAGCTGCAACAAATATTAGCCAGACCAAGGTGATGACAGAACGAGCAGATGCAAATAGTTTGGGGATTGCTGATGGCACTATGTTAATTGGTGATTCGGTGGCTTTAAGGGCAAATACAGCCCTGCAGACAGCCCTTCCAGGAGCACAGATTAATGCACAAGTTAGCAGGACAACTAAGACCGCCAATGAAATCATGCTAAATAATGGGCAGAATAAATTTCTACCAAAGATGGTGGTTATTGCAACAGGTGTGAATAATCCTGAAAATTACAAGGAAGATTGGGACAGTATCGTGAAAAATCTTCCTAAGGGACACCATATGGTTTTGGTGACACCTTATGAGGGGGATAAGACAAAAGAGACCTATGCCATCGTTGAGAAGGCTGCCGCCTACATGAGAGAATTGGCAGAGAAGACTCCTTACATCACGATAGCAGATTGGAATCAAGTTGCTAAGGAACATCCAGAAATTTGGACTGGGACAGACCAAGTCCATTTCGGAAGTGACAATAGTAAAATTGAAGCAGGAGCTAAATTGTATGCAGATACCATTGCTACAGCCTTACAAACGGCTCAAGACAAGCCAGTCAAATCAAAATAACTTGTATTAATAAATAGAAAAGAGTTGGAGACATCCAGCTCTTTTAAAATATCTCTAGAAAATAGGTCTATACCATTTACAAATGAATCAGAAAAGTTTATAATATAATTGACATAATAAATATCAAAAGTAATCTTTTAAGGAGGTCATTATTATGCCTAATTACGTTAAAGCAGATCAGTTTTTCTATCCATTTGGCATTCGTCGCGGTGGGTACTTAGAACTTGTTGATGGCAAATTTGGGAAACATGTGGATCAAATTCCTGAAGGAGCAGAGGTTCTTGACTATACTGGTTATAGCATTGCACCAGGTCTTGTGGATACTCATATTCATGGATATGCAGGTGTAGATGTGATGGACAACAACATTGAAGGTACATTGCATACTATGAGTGAAGGACTTCTTAGTACCGGTGTTACCAGTTTCTTGCCCACAACTTTAACAGCCACTTATGAGCAATTGCTTGCAGTCACTGAAAATCTTGGAAACCATTATAAAGAAGCAACAGGTGCTAAGATTCGTGGGATTTATTATGAAGGTCCATACTTCACAGAAACTTTTAAGGGGGCACAAAATCCAACTTATATGAGAGACCCGGGTGTTGAGGAGTTTCATTCTTGGCAGGATGCTGCAAAAGGGATGCTAAATAAAATCGCTATTGCACCAGAACGTGATGGGGTGGAAGATTTTGTACGTACTATTACATGTGAAGGTGTGACAGTTGCACTTGGGCACTCAGATGCGACATTTGAACAAGCTAAGAAGGCAGTTGATGCTGGAGCTAGTGTATGGGTACATGCCTATAATGGGATGCGTGGTTTAACACACCGCGAACTAGGTATGGTAGGAGCTATGTATGAGCTCCCACATACTTACGCAGAATTGATTTGTGATGGTTACCATGTAGATCCAAAAGCTTGTGAGATTTTACTTAAGCAAAAGGGGACAGAAAACATCGCCCTTATTACGGACTGTATGACAGCTGGTGGACTTGAAGACGGTGACTATATGTTGGGAGAATTCCCTGTTGTAGTAGCAAATGGAACTGCACGTCTCAAATCTACTGGTAATTTGGCAGGTTCTATCCTCAAACTTAAAGATGGTATGAGAAATGTAGTCGAGTGGGGTATTGCAAATCCACACGAAGCGGTCATGATGGCTAGCCTTAACCCAGCAAAATCTGTTAATATTGACGATGTCTGTGGACAAATTCGTGAAGGTTATGATGCAGATTTTATTGTTTTAGACAAAGATTTGGAATTGGTAGCAACCTATCTAGATGGTGTGAAACGTTATCAAGCATAAGATAGAAAGCAGGAGTTAGAGACTAGCTTCTGCTTTTTTATCTATATTGCTTTACCAGTAAATAAAAAAGTTAAAAAAATCACAAAAAGACTTGAACAAGCAGATGAAAAGGCTTACAATTATATTATAAATAGTACAAATAAAAAAACGGAGGAATGCTTTATGAAAGCCTATACTTATGTTAAACCAGGACTTGCTTCTTTTGTTGATGTAGACAAACCAGTTATTCGCAAGCCAACAGACGCTATTGTGCGTATCGTAAAAACTACTATTTGTGGAACAGACCTCCATATTATCAAAGGGGATGTTCCCGCTTGCCAAAGTGGTACCATTCTTGGTCACGAAGGGATTGGGATTGTTGAAGAAGTTGGAGAAGGAGTTTCGAACTTCAAAAAAGGCGACAAGGTCTTGATTTCTTGTGTCTGTGCCTGTGGTAAATGTTACCACTGTAAAAAAGGGATTTATGCTCACTGTGAGGATGAGGGAGGATGGATTTTTGGTCACTTGATTGATGGTACGCAGGCTGAGTACCTACGTGTTCCTCATGCGGACAATACTCTATATCATACACCAGAATCTTTATCAGATGAAGCTCTTGTTATGTTGTCAGATATTTTACCAACTGGCTATGAAATTGGTGTTTTAAAAGGGAAAGTAGAACCAGGTTGTAGCGTTGCGATTATTGGTTCAGGACCAGTTGGATTGGCAGCCCTTTTGACAGCTCAATTCTTCTCACCAGCTAAATTGATTATGGTGGATCTAGATGATAACCGCTTGGAAACTGCTTTATCATTCGGTGCAACTCATAAGGTTAATTCTTCAGACCCTGAAAAAGCCATTAAAGAAATTTATGATTTGACAGATGGCCGTGGTGTGGATGTCGCTATCGAAGCTGTTGGTATTCCTGAAACATTTGATTTCTGTCAAAAGATTATCGGTGTAGACGGAACAGTAGCTAACTGTGGTGTACACGGTAAACCAGTTGAGTTTGAGTTGGATAGACTTTGGATTCGCAATATCAATATCACTACAGGTTTAGTATCTACAAATACAACACCTCAGTTGTTGAAAGCTCTTGAAACTCATAAGATTGAACCAGAAAAATTGGTAACTCATTATTTCAAACTAAGTGAAATTGAAAAAGCCTATGAAGTCTTCAGTAAGGCAGCAGACCACCATGCCATTAAGGTCATTATTGAAAACGATATCTCAGAAGCCTAAGAAACAAAAAGTTTTTATCATATAAGTAAATAGAAATTCAGTCATCCATCAGATGGCTGGATTTTTTATCGAAAAATTAAGAGATGAGCATATTTCTTTCCTTGCTTGGCGGAATTAGTTATAATATACGGTACAAAGGAATGAATGAATATGTATCGTGTTATAGAAATGTATGGAGATTTTGAACCGTGGTGGTTCTTAGAAGGTTGGGAAGAAGATATTGTAGCAAGTAAAAAATTTGACCAGTATTATGATGCTCTCAAATACTACAAAACTTGCTGGTTTAGATTGGAACAAGAATCCCCTCTTTATAAAAGTAGAAGCGACTTGATGACCATTTTTTGGGATCCAGAAGACCAACGCTGGTGTGATGAGTGTGACGAGTATTTACAACAATACCATTCTTTGGCTCTTTTGCAGGATGAGCAGGTTATCCCAGATGAAAAACTACGCCCAGGCTATGAAAAACAAACTGGTCAGGAAAGACACCGTTCTTGCCGTATGAAATTAAATTAGAGAAAAAGTAACTTTTTTGGAGTTGCTTTTTTTATTTTCCCAAATTTTTGCGAATAGTATAGGTGAGGAGGTAAGTATGGTTCAAGAAATTGCACAAGAAATCATTCGTTCGGCTCGGAAAAAAGGGGCGCAAGACATTTATTTTGTCCCCAAGTTAGACGCCTATGAGCTTCATATGAGGGTGGGAGACGAGCGCTGTAAAATCGGTTGTTATGATTTTGAAAAGTTTGCGGCCGTCATCAGTCACTTTAAGTTTGTGGCAGGTATGAATGTTGGAGAAAAACGACGTAGTCAGCTTGGTTCCTGCGATTATGCCTATGGCGATAAGATGGCGTCCCTACGTTTATCTACCGTAGGCGATTATCGAGGGCATGAGAGTTTAGTGATTCGCTTATTGCACGATGAGGAGCAGGATTTGCATTTTTGGTTTCAGAATATTGAAGAATTGGGCAAGCAGTACAGGCAACGTGGTCTCTATCTCTTTGCTGGTCCAGTCGGCAGTGGTAAGACGACTCTGATGCATGAATTGGCTAAATCTCTCTTTAAAGGACAGCAAGTTATGTCCATAGAAGATCCTGTCGAAATCAAGCAGGACGACATGCTCCAGTTGCAGTTGAATGAGGCGATTGGGCTGACCTATGAAAATCTGATTAAGCTTTCCCTACGGCATCGTCCTGATCTCTTGATTATCGGAGAAATTCGTGACAGCGAGACGGCGCGTGCAGTGGTCAGAGCTAGTTTGACAGGGGCGACAGTCTTTTCAACCATTCATGCCAAGAGCATTCGAGGTGTTTATGAGCGCCTGCTGGAGTTGGGTGTGAGTGAGGAGGAATTGGCAGTCGTTCTGCAGGGAGTCTGCTATCAGAGATTAATTGGGGGAGGAGGAATCGTTGACTTTGCAAGCAAAGACTATCAAGAACACCAGCCAACTAGCTGGAATGAACAGATTGACCAGCTTCTTAAAGATGGACATATCACAAGTTTTCAGGCTGAAACGGAAAAAATTAGCTACAGCTAAGCAAAAAAATATCATTACCTTGTTTAACAATCTCTTTTCCAGCGGTTTTCATCTGGTGGAGACCATCTCCTTTTTAGATAGGAGTGCTTTGTTGGACAAGCAGTGTGTGACCCAGATGCGTACAGGCTTGTCTCAGGGGAAATCATTCTCAGAAATGATGGAAAGTTTGGGATTTTCAAGTGCTATTGTCACTCAGTTATCCTTAGCTGAGGTTCATGGAAATCTTCATCTGAGTTTGGGAAAGATAGAAGAATATCTAGACAATCTGGCCAAGGTCAAGAAAAAATTAATTGAAGTAGCGACCTATCCTTTGATTTTGCTGGGTTTTCTTCTCTTAATTATGCTGGGGCTACGGAACTACCTGCTACCACAACTGGATAGTAGCAATATTGCAACCCAAATTATCGGCAATCTGCCACAAATCTTTCTCGGCATGGTAGGGTTTGTTTCAGTAGGTGTCCTTTTAGCACTAACTTTTTATAAAAGAAGTTCAAAGATGCGCGTCTTTTCTATCCTAGCACGCATTCCTTTTCTTGGAATCTTTGTTCAGACCTATCTGACAGCTTATTATGCGCGTGAATGGGGTAATATGATTTCGCAGGGAATGGAGCTGACGCAGATTTTTCAAATGATGCAGGAACAAGGTTCCCAGCTCTTTAAAGAAATCGGTCAAGATTTAGCCCAAGCCCTGCAAAATGGCCGCGAATTTTCTCAAACCATAGCAACCTATCCTTTCTTTAAGAAAGAGTTGAGTCTCATTATCGAGTATGGGGAAGTCAAGTCCAAGCTGGGTAGTGAGTTGGAAATCTATGCTGAAAAAACTTGGGAATCCTTTTTTACCCGAGTCAACCGCACCATGAATTTGGTGCAGCCACTGGTTTTTATCTTTGTGGCACTGATTATCGTTTTACTTTATGCGGCAATGCTGATGCCCATGTATCAAAATATGGAGGTAAATTTTTAACATGAAAAAAATGATGACATTCTTGAAAAAAACGAAAGTGAAAGCTTTCACTCTTGTGGAGATGTTGGTGGTCTTGCTCATCATCAGCGTACTTCTCTTGCTCTTTGTACCTAATCTGACCAAGCAAAAAGAAGCAGTCAACGACAAAGGAAAAGCTGCTGTTGTTAAGGTGGTGGAAAGCCAGGCAGAACTTTATAGCTTAGATAAGAATGAAGATGCTAGCCTAAGTAAGTTACAAGCAGATGGGCGAATCACAAAAGAACAGGCTAAAGCCTATAAAGAATACTATGCTAAACAAGGTACCAGTCAAAGTGTTTCAGATTAAGGCCTTTACCATGCTGGAAAGTCTCTTGGTTTTGGGTCTTGTGAGTATCCTTGCCTTGGGCTTGTCCGGCTCTGTTCAGTCCACTTTTGCGGCGGTAGAGGAGCAGATTTTCTTTATGGAGTTTGAAGAACTCTATCGGGAAACCCAAAAACGCAGTGTAGCCAGTCAGCAAAAGACTAGTCTAAACTTAGATGGGCAGATGATTAGCAATGGCAGTCAAAAGTTGACAGTTCCCAAAGTGATTCAGGCACCATCAGGCCAAAGTATTACATTTGATCGAGCTGGGGGCAATTCGTCCCTGGCTAAGGTTGAATTTCAGACCAGCAAAGGAGCGATTCGTTATCAATTATATCTAGGAAATGGAAAAATTAAACGTATTAAGGAAACAAAAAATTAGGGCAGTGATTTTACTGGAAGCAGTAGTTGCTTTAGCTATCTTTGCCAGCATTGCAACTCTCCTTTTGGGACAAATTCAAAAAAATAGGCAAGAAGAAGCAAAAATTTTGCAAAAGGAAGAAGTCCTGAGGGTAGCTAAGATGGCCTTGCAAACAGGTCAAAATCAGGTAAACATCAACGGAGTTGAGATTCAGGTGTTTTCTAGTGAAAAAGGATTGGAGGTCTACCATGGTTCAGAACAGTTGTTGGCTATCAAAGAGCCATAAGGTCAAGGCTTTCACTTTGTTGGAATCCCTGATTACCCTTATTGTCATCAGTGGAAGCTTACTCCTCTTTCAAGCCATGAGTCAGCTCCTCGTTTCAGAAATTCGCTATCAGCAGCAAAGTGAGCAAAAAGAGTGGCTCTTATTTGTGGACCAGTTGGAGGCAGAATTAGATCGTTCACAGTTTGAAAAAGTGGAGGGCAATCGCCTCTATATGAAGCAGGATGGCAAGGATATTTCTATAGGTAAGTCTAAATCAGATGATTTTCGAAAAACTGATGCCAGTGGACGAGGTTATCAGCCTATGGTTTATGGACTCAAATCTGCACAGATTACAGAGGAGAATCAACTGGTTCGTTTTCGTTTCCAGTTTCAAAAAGGCTTAGAAAGGGAGTTCATCTATCGTGTGGAAAAAGAAAAAAGTTAAGGCAGGTGTTCTCCTCTATGCAGTCACCATGGCAGCCATCTTTAGTCTTTTGTTACAATTTTACTTGAACCGACAAGTCGCCCACTATCGAGACTATGCTTTAAATAAAGAAAAATTAATCGCTTTTGCCATGGCCAAGCGAACCAAAGATAAGGTTGATAAGGAAAGTGGGGAACAGACTTTTAATCTGGGTCAGGTGAGTTATCAAAATAAGAAAACAAGCTTGGTGACAAGGGTTCGTACGCCTAAGAGTCAATATGAGTTCCTGTTTCCTTCAGTTAAAATCAAAGAAGAGAAAACAGATAAAAAGGAAGAGGTAGCGACTAGTTCAAGTGAAGAAGCAGAGAAGAAAAAATCAGAAGAGAAGTCTAAAAAGAAAGAGAATTCCTAGTCAATTCAACTACTTTGTGCTAAACTAAAAGCATGAAACATGATTTTAACCACAAAGCAGAAACTTTTGATTCACCTAAAAATATCTTCCTTGCAAACTTGGTTTGTCAAGCAGTCGAGAAACAGATTGATTTTCTATCAGACAAAGAAATTTTGGATTTTGGTGGAGGGACGGGTCTGTTAACCTTGCCCCTAGCCAAGCAGGCCAAGTCTGTAACATTGGTGGATATTTCGGATAAAATGCTGGATCAAGCTCGTTTGAAAGCGGAGCAGCAAGACATCAAGAATATCCAGTTTTTGGAGCAGAATTTACTGGCAAAACCCTTGGAACAAGAGTTTGATCTTATTGTTGTTTGTCGGGTTCTTCATCATATGCCTGATTTGGATGCGGCTCTCTCACTGTTTCATCAACATTTGAGAGAAAACGGACAACTTTTACTTGCTGATTTTACCAAGACAGAGGCTAACCATCATGGATTTGATTTAGCTGAACTGGAAAAACAGCTAATTGAGCATGGTTTTTCATCTGTGCATAGTCAGATTCTTTACAGTGCTGAAGATCTATTTCAAGGAAATTATTCAGAACTCTTTTTTACAGTAGCCCAAAAATCACTCGCCTAGTCAGGGAGTGATTTTTCTATAAGGATGGAAAAAAGGAGGGAATTTTGATAAGATAGGAATATGGATTTTGAAAAAATTGAACAAGCTTATACGTATTTACTAGAGAATGTCCAAGTCATTCAAAGTGATTTGGCGACCAACTTTTATGACGCCCTGGTGGAGCAAAATAGCATCTATCTGGATGGTGAAACTGAACTAGAGCAGGTCAAAGAGAACAATCAAGCTCTTAAGCGTTTAGCGCTACGCAAAGAAGAATGGCTCAAGACCTACCAGTTTCTCTTGATGAAGGCTGGTCAAACAGAGCCCTTGCAGGCCAATCACCAGTTTACACCAGATGCTATTGCTTTACTTTTGGTGTTTATTGTGGAGGAGTTGTTTAAAGAAGAGGAAATCACTATCCTCGAAATGGGGTCTGGAATGGGGATTCTGGGTGCTACTTTCTTAACCTCTCTTGCTAAGAAAGTAGATTACTTGGGAGTGGAAGTAGACGATTTGCTGATTGATTTGGCAGCTAGCATGGCAGATGTAATTGGTTTGCAGGCTGGCTTTGTCCAAGGAGATGCCGTTCGTCCACAAATGCTAAAAGAAAGCGACGTGGTCATCAGCGACCTACCTGTCGGCTATTATCCTGATGATGCTGTTGCGTCGCGCCATCAAGTTGCTTCTAGTCAAGAACATACTTACGCCCATCACTTGCTCATGGAACAAGGACTTAAGTATCTCAAGTCAGACGGATACGCTATTTTTCTCGCTCCGAGTGATTTGTTGACCAGTTTTCAAAGTGATTTGTTGAAAGGGTGGTTGAAAGAGGAGGCAAGTCTGGTTGCTATGATTAGTCTGCCTGAAAATCTCTTTGCTAGTGCCAAACAATCTAAGACTATTTTTATCTTACAGAAGAAAAGTGAAATAGCAGTAGAACCTTTTATTTATCCACTTGCTAGCCTACAAGATGCAAGTGTTTTAATGAAATTTAAAGAAAATTTTCAAAAATGGACTCAAGGTACTGAAATATAAAATAGATTTTGTTATAATAGATGAAAACGCTTAAAAGAGGAGTCTTGTTATGACAAAAACAATTGCAATCAATGCAGGAAGTTCAAGTTTGAAATGGCAATTATACTTAATGCCAGAAGAAAAAGTATTGGCCAAAGGTTTGATTGAACGTATCGGTTTGAAAGATTCAATTTCAACTGTAAAATTTGACGGCCGTTCTGAACAACAAATTTTGGATATCGAAAATCACACACAAGCTGTTAAAATTTTATTGGATGACTTGATTCGTTTCGATATTATCAAGGCTTATGACGAGATTACAGGTGTTGGACACCGTGTTGTTGCAGGTGGAGAATATTTCAAAGAATCAACAGTTGTTGAGGGAGATGTTTTAGAAAAAATTGAAGAGTTGAGTTTGTTGGCTCCTCTCCACAATCCAGCCAATGCAGCAGGTGTTCGTGCCTTCAAGGAATTGTTGCCAGACATTACGAGCGTAGTTGTTTTTGATACTTCATTCCACACAACTATGCCAGAGAAAGCTTATCGCTACCCTCTACCAACAAAATATTACACAGAAAATAAGGTTCGCAAATACGGTGCCCACGGGACAAGTCATCAGTTTGTGGCAGGAGAAGCTGCAAAACTCTTGGGACGTCCATTAGAAGACTTGAAATTGATTACTTGCCACATCGGTAATGGTGCTTCTATTACAGCTGTTAAGGGTGGTCAATCTGTAGATACTTCAATGGGATTCACTCCACTTGGTGGTGTGATGATGGGAACTCGTACAGGGGATATTGACCCAGCAATCATCCCTTACCTAATGCAATATACAGAGGACTTTAATACACCGGAGGCTATTAGCCATATTCTCAATCGTGAGTCAGGACTCATGGGAGTTTCAGGCCAGTCTAGTGATATGCGTGATGTGATTGCTGCTAAAAAAGAAGGAGACCATGATGCTACCTTAGCATATGAAATCTATATTGACCGTATCCAAAAACATATTGGGCAGTACCTTGCAGTCCTAAACGGTGCAGATGCTATTATCTTTACAGCGGGTGTAGGAGAAAATGCAACCGATGTACGTGAAGATGTTATTTCAGGCATCTCTTGGTTTGGATGTGATGTTGATCCAGAAAAGAACGTCTTTGGCGTGACAGGAGACATCTCAACAGATGCAGCGAAGATTCGTGTTTTGGTTATTCCAACTGATGAAGAATTGGTCATTGCCCGTGATGTTGAACGCTTAAAAAATAAGTAAAACTAGAAAAAGTATTTAGTACAAGGAGTTGGGAAAGAGATTTTTCCAGCTTCTTTTTTTAAACTTAACTAGCTTTGAAAGGATAGCTGTTGCTGCTTTTGAGAAGAGTTAAAAGTGATAAAAGATAACTTATTTCTAATTTTCGCTTAGAATGACAGGTGTCATCGATTAATATTTTATATTATGTCAATTTTTGCTTGCATCCGCTTACAACTTATGTTATAATATTGTTTTGATAAATTATAAGTGCTGTTGTATCGTTCTTAGTTTGTAGTTATGGAGGTAATATCATGGGCGCTATTATGGAATTTGCAACAGAAAAACAGATTGAATCATTTCTTTCAACTTGTCATATCGAGGGACAAAGGAATTTTCTGATGGCTTTTAAGAAAAAGACATGGTTGAAATCCTTTATTGATTTTTTCATTATAGGAGGAGCCTACTATGTTCAGTCGAGTGTGAAGCCAAAGATTATGTCATTCACACCTAAGGGGATTTACTTGATGGACATTAGTGATGTAACTGAAAATCGTCCTAATCAAGTCATTGAAATGTCCTGGAGTCAAGTTGAAGATTTTAGTTATAACACAGTCTTGAACACAGTCAGAATTAAATGGCGCTATCAAAATGAACAGTACATCTTTTCAGTAGATGTAGATAATATCAGTCAACATTTAGGACAGTATCAATTTAACAAACAACATTATGACTATTTAGCACAACACGATTTCTTTCAGAAAGAGTGAATGACATGAAAAAGATAATTACAAAATGTATTGTTATTGCTACAACTTTGCTTATTATGGTACCGAGTTTTATCGGGATTGCATATGCTAATGAAACAAAGGTTCCAAATACAACTGTAGAGTATATTGATGTTGCCGAAGTAGAGAAGGATTTGAAATTCTTGTTTACAGAAGCGACGAGTTATGAGAATGGCGTTCTTTATGTTAATAAAGAATTATTGACAGAACGCTATGGCACTTTAGCACCGTATATTGCAATGGGCATTGAACGTATTTATACAGAGCCTAATTTGGTTCAAAACTTGCAAGCCTCTTTACAAGATAGAGATTTTGTTTCATGTATGCGTGATGAGTTGATTGGTATGATTCCAGGTATGGAACTTGTTGATTTAATGAGAGGGGGCATTATCAGTTATATTCAAGGTCAAATGTGGGGCAAAGCTGCTTCATATATAGCAATGAAACTTGCTAAATTTGGCATGAAGAGCAACGTTGCAGGAATCGTTGCACAATTAGGAATCTCTGCTGGAAAATGTGCTATTTGGGGTTAGTTATGCTTAAATACTTGTAATTAAGAATGTTAAAATGATAGTTCTGCCTTTAATGAATGTGATAAAGTGGTTGGAAAATAAATTTCTAACCACTTTGTCGTTTTTAGTGTTTACAGGGGAAATAGCTTCAAATTTTTAAAGTTTTAAGTATAGACTGTTACGGGAACAGTAGACATTGTGACAATAAGAAAGAGAATGAAAGCACGACGAAAAGGATTAAAAAATAAAAAAGAGAATATTGGTAGAACTGTCCAAACCTTGCTATGATTGGCTTTTTTGAAAAATATGGTATAATAGTAGTAATTTAATAGATGGAGTTGAGTTTTGAAGAAAAACTTTCGTGTAAAAAGAGAGAAAGATTTTAAGGCGATTTTCAAGGAGGGGACAAGTTTTGCCAATCGCAAATTTGTTGTCTACCAACTAGAAAACCAGAAAAACCATTTTCGAGTAGGTCTATCAGTTAGCAAAAAGCTGGGGAATGCCGTCACTAGAAATCAAATCAAGCGACGAATTCGACATATTATCCAGAATGTAAAAGGGAGTCTGAAAGAAAATGTTGATTTTGTTGTCATTGCTCGAAAAGGGGTTGAAACCTTGGGATACGCAGAGATGGAGAAAAATCTACTCCACGTATTAAAGTTATCAAAGATTTACCAGGAAGGAAATGGGAGTGAAAAAGAAACTACAGTTGACTAGTTTGCTAGGACTGTCTCTATTGATCATGACAGCCTGTGCAACAAATGGGACAACTAGCGATATTACAGCCGATTCGGCTGATTTTTGGAGTAAATTTGTTTACTTCTTTGCGGAAATCATTCGCTTTTTATCGTTTGATATCAGTATCGGAGTGGGGATTATTCTCTTTACGGTCTTGATTCGTACACTGCTTTTGCCAGTCTTTCAGGTGCAAATAGTGGCTTCTAGAAAAATACAGGAAGCTCAACCACGCATTAAGGCGCTACGAGAACAATATCCAGGCAGAGATATGGAAAGCAGAACCAAGCTAGAGCAGGAAATGCGTAAAGTCTTTAAAGAAATGGGTGTCAGACAGTCAGATTCTCTTTGGCCGATTTTGATTCAGATGCCGGTTATCTTGGCTTTGTTCCAAGCTCTATCAAGAGTTGACTTTTTAAAGACAGGTCATTTCTTATGGATTAACCTTGGTGGTGTGGATACAACCCTTGTTCTTCCGATTTTAGCAGCAGTATTCACCTTTTTAAGTACTTGGCTGTCCAACAAAGCCTTGCCTGAGCGTAATGGAGCTACGACTGCGATGATGTACGGTATTCCGGTCTTGATTTTTATCTTTGCAGTTTATGCACCAGGTGGAGTCGCCCTATACTGGACAGTGTCCAATGCCTATCAAGTCTTGCAAACCTATTTCTTGAACAATCCATTCAAGATTATCGCAGAACGCGAGGCCGTAGTACAGGCACAGAAAGATTTGGAAAATAGAAAAAGAAAAGCCAAGAAAAAGGCTCAGAAAACGAAATAATAAGGAGGAATCTGGTAATGGTAGTATTTACAGGTTCAACTGTTGAAGAAGCAATCCAGAAAGGATTGAAAGAGTTAGATATTCCAAGAATGAAGGCTCACATCAAAGTCATTTCTCGTGAAAAAAATGGATTTCTTGGTTTATTTGGTAAAAAACCAGCTCAGGTTGACATTGAAGCTATTAGTGAAACAACTGTCATTAAAGCAAATCAACAAGCTGTAAAGGGTGTTCCTAAAGAAATTAATGAACAAAATGAACCAGTTAAAACAGTCAGTGAAGCAACTGTTGATTTGGGTCATGTTGTAGAAGCAATTAAAAAGATTGAAGAAGAAGGCCAAGGGGTTTCTGATGAAGTTAAGGCTGAAATCTTGAAAAATGATAAACATGCTAGCACCATCTTAGAGGAAACAGGGCATATTGATATTTTAAGTGAATTACAGCTTGAAGAAGCTGACCTAGGAGAAGAAATAGAAACTCCTATTGTTGATAGTCAAGCTGAAGAAACTGAAAGTCAAGAATTAGAAGATTTGGGCTTAAAGGTTGAACCGAGCTTTGATATTGAACAAGTAGCTATGGAAGTAATGACTTATGTTCAAACGATTATTGATGATATGGACGTTGAGGCGACGATTTCAAATGATTACAATCGTCGTAGTATCAATCTACAAATTGATACCAATGAGCCAGGTCGTATTATCGGTTACCATGGCAAAGTCTTGAAGGCTTTGCAACTATTGGCTCAAAATTATCTTTATAACCGCTATTCAAGAACCTTTTACATCACTATCAATGTCAATGATTATGTTGAACACCGTGCAGAAGTCTTGCAGACCTATGCTCAAAAATTGGCGACTCGTGTTTTAGAAGAAGGTCGCAGTCATCAGACAGATCCTATGTCAAATAGTGAACGCAAGATTATCCATCGTATTATTTCACGTATGGATGGTGTGACTAGTTACTCTGAAGGTGACGAGCCAAATCGCTATGTCGTTGTAGATACAGAATAAGTAAAATCAGGTTTCTCCTGATTTTTTGCTAGCTGGAGGAGATTAAATTAATGTTGAATAAGATAAGAGACTATCTAGACTTTGCTGGTTTGCAGTACCGTAATCCTGATAAAGCGGGAGCAGAGCGAGAGAAGATGCTGGCATTCCGCCACAAAGGTCAAGAGGCCAGAAAGGCTTTTACAGAACTGACCAATGCCTTTCAAGTAAGTCATCCAGAATGGCAACTCCAACAAACTAGTCAGTGGATGAATCAAGCGCAGCGTTTGCGACCACATTTTTGGGTTTATCTACAGAGAGACGGACAAGTGACAGAACCTATGATGGCCTTACGTTTATATGGAAGTCCTTCTGATTTTGGAGTCTCACTAGAAGTCAGTTTCATCGAGCGTAAGAAGGATGAGCAAACTTTGGAGAAACAAACCAAGGTATTAGAAGTTCCAGCGGTAGAAGGGATTTATTATCTAGTCTACTCTGATGGCCAAAGTCAACGGTGGGAGGCGAACGAAGAAAATCGTTGTACTTTACGCGAGAAGTTGAGAAGTCAGGAAGTTCGCAAAGTTTTAGTTAAGGCAGATGTTTCTTTTATAGAAAATCAATCATTAGAAGTGATTTTAGAAAAATTAGAAGAAGCTTATGAACGCTTGCTTCCCTATTATCAGGCGACCAGAGAGTAGAAAATAGGAGACTTATCTAGCGTCGAATTGTTTAATTGCTATTCTATGTATTTTTTCATATAATAGTAAGATAGAATGTGTGATTCAATAATCACCTCAAATAGAAAGGAAATTCTATGTCAAATCTATCTGTTAATGCAATTCGTTTCCTAGGTATTGACGCCATTAATAAAGCTAACTCAGGTCACCCAGGTGTGGTTATGGGAGCGGCTCCGATGGCTTACAGCCTCTTTACAAAACAACTTCGTATCAATCCAGCTCAACCAAACTGGATTAACCGCGACCGCTTTATTCTTTCAGCAGGTCATGGTTCAATGCTCCTTTATGCCCTTCTTCACCTTTCTGGTTTTGAAGATGTCAGCATGGATGAAATCAAGAGTTTCCGTCAATGGGGTTCAAAAACACCAGGTCACCCAGAATTTGGCCATACAGCAGGAATTGATGCTACAACAGGTCCTCTAGGTCAAGGGATTTCAACTGCCACTGGTTTTGCCCAGGCAGAACGCTTCTTGGCAGCCAAATATAACCGCGAAGGCTACAATATCTTTGACCACTATACTTACGTTATCTGTGGAGATGGAGACTTGATGGAAGGTGTCTCAAGTGAGGCAGCTTCATACGCAGGCTTGCAAAAACTAGACAAGTTGGTTGTCCTTTATGATTCAAATGACATCAACTTGGATGGTGAGACAAAGGATTCCTTTACTGAAAGTGTTCGTGACCGTTACAATGCCTACGGTTGGCATACTGCCTTGGTTGAAGATGGAACAGATTTAGAAGCAATCCATGCTGCTATCGAAACAGCTAAAGCTTCAGGCAAACCATCTTTGATTGAAGTGAAGACGGTTATTGGATATGGTTCTCCAAATAAACAAGGAACTAATGCTGTACACGGTGCTCCTCTTGGAGCAGATGAAACTGCAGCAACTCGTCAAGCCCTTGGTTGGGACTACGAACCATTTGAAATCCCAGAACAAGTATATGCTGATTTCAAAGAACATGTTGCAGATCGTGGTGCATCAGCTTATCAAACTTGGACAAAGCTAGTTGCTGATTATAAAGAAGCTCACCCAGAATTGGCTGCAGAAGTAGAAGCCATCATCGACGGACGTGATCCAGTTGAAGTGACTCCAGCAGACTTCCCAGCATTAGAAAATGGCTTCTCTCAAGCAACTCGTAACTCGAGTCAGGATGCCTTAAACGTTGTAGCGGCTAAGTTGCCAACCTTCTTAGGAGGTTCAGCTGACCTTGCTCACTCAAACATGACTTATATCAAAACTGACGGACTTCAAGACGATGCCAATCGCTTGAACCGTAACATTCAGTTTGGTGTTCGTGAATTTGCAATGGGAACGATCTTGAACGGGATGGCTCTTCACGGTGGACTTCGTGTATACGGTGGAACTTTCTTCGTATTCTCTGACTATGTGAAGGCAGCTGTCCGTTTGTCAGCTTTGCAAGGTCTTCCTGTGACTTATGTCTTTACCCACGATTCAATCGCAGTTGGGGAAGATGGTCCAACTCACGAACCAGTTGAGCACTTGGCAGGTCTTCGTGCCATGCCAAATCTAAATGTTTTCCGTCCAGCAGATGCGCGTGAAACGCAAGCAGCTTGGTACCTTGCAGTGACAAGCGAAAAAACGCCAACTGTCCTTGTCTTGACACGTCAAAACTTGACTGTTGAAGAAGGAACAGACTTTGAAAAGGTTGCAAAAGGTGCTTATGTTGTCTATGAAAATGCAGTCGACTTTGATACCATCTTGATTGCAACAGGTTCAGAGGTCAATCTAGCTGTCTCAGCTGCTAAAGAATTGTCTAGTCAAGGCGCAAAAATCCGCGTAGTCAGCATGCCATCAACAGATGTCTTTGATAAACAGGATGCAACATACAAGGAAGAGATTCTTCCAAATGCAGTTCGCCGTCGTGTCGCAGTTGAAATGGGTGCAACTCAAAACTGGTACAAATACGTTGGTCTTGATGGTGCTGTTCTTGGTATTGATACCTTTGGAGCTTCTGCCCCAGCATCAAAAGTATTGGCAGAATATGGCTTTACTGTAGAAAATCTAGTAAAAGTCGTTCAAAACTTGAAATAATCCTAAAAATCAGGGCGCAAGCTCTGATTTTTCTTACTAGAAAAGCAAGGTACAATCTTGTAAAAGTAGCTGAAATTTGATATAGTAGTCCTATGTAAAAGACAAAGGAGAAACTAATGAATCCAAATTATACATTTTTAATCATACTAGTCCTTATGATGGGCTTGATGTTCTTTACGCAACGTTCTCAAAAGAAACAAGCACAAAAACGTATGGAAAGTTTAAATAAACTGCAAAAAGGCTATGAAGTGATTACAATCGGTGGACTTTATGGAACAGTCGATGAAGTAGACACTGAGAAGAGAACAATTGTTCTTGATGTAGATGGAGTTTACTTGACTTTTGAACTAGCTGCTATCAAGACCGTATTGCCGCTGAAAGAAACAGCTTCATTAGAAGGCGCAATTGAAAAATAAGACGGGATCACTAACTCCCGTTTTTCTATAAAGAAAGGAAATGGGATGAAAAAACTAGTTTTTGTCTGTCTGGGAAATATTTGCCGTAGCCCTATGGCCGAGTTTGTTATGAAATCAATGACAGATAATTATGAAATCCAAAGTCGAGCGACTTCCTCTTGGGAACATGGTAATCCGATTCATAAGGGAACTCAAGGGATTTTTCAAGAGTATGAGATTCCTTATGAAAAAGGCAAGACATCGCTTCAGATTAGTAAGGAAGATTTTGAAGCCTTTGATTATATTATCGGAATGGACGCTTCAAATGTTTCTGACCTACGTCAGATGTGTCCAGCAGGCTTGCAACATAAGATTTACTCATTTGCATCTGAAAGTGTTCCAGATCCTTGGTATACAGGAGATTTTGAGGAAACCTATCAGCGTGTTCAAGAGGGCTGTCAAGCTTGGTTAGAACGTTTAGAAAAGGAGGGTGAAGGTGGAAAATCTTAAGAATTTTTACGAAAAGTATCGTGTCTATCTGACTCGTCCACGTTTAGAGCTTTTAGCAGTAGTTGTCATTGTTTTCTGTGCTGTACTCGTCTTTTTTCTAAATATTCCCGGAAAAGGTGTTCTAAAGCTTGATAATGGAACGATTGTTTACGACGGAAGTCTTGTCCGTGGTAAAATGAATGGTCAAGGTACCATTACCTTCCAAAATGGAGACCAATATACAGGTGGTTTCAACAATGGATCCTTCAATGGAAAAGGTACTTTTCAATCTAAAGAAGGATGGACCTACGAAGGTGATTTTGTAAATGGTCAGGCTGAAGGACAAGGAAAACTAACAACAGAACAAGAAGTCGTTTATGAAGGAACTTTTAAACAAGGCGTTTTTCAACAAAAATAAAGCCTCCTTATCAAAGGAGGTATTGTTAGAATGTTTAAGTAAGCGCTTACCTGCAAATCCCTTTCTTTCCAAGATTCTCTTCCAAATGAGTTTGTGAAATAAAAAATATTTGAAATAACTTTCACAAACTCGAAATAAAAAACTTGATAAGCAAAGGAAATGAGAAAGATTTCACAAACAATAAAAAATTCTTTGTGAAATACCTATGAAACTGTTTACAAAGTTAAAATAATGCGATATAATAAACTTGTGAAAAAATTAACAAAGGATTAAATCCTTGATAGCTATGGAGGAAAATATGGCTGATAAAAAAACTGTGACACCAGAGGAAAAGAAACTCGCTGCTGAAAAGCATGTCGATGGATTGGTGCAAAAAGCTCTAGTTGCTCTTGAAGAAATGCGTAAGTTGGATCAAGAGCAGGTTGACTACATCGTAGCTAAAGCGTCAGTAGCAGCTTTGGATGCCCACGGGGAATTGGCTTTGCATGCCTTTGAAGAAACAGGACGTGGTGTATTTGAAGATAAAGCGACTAAGAACTTGTTTGCTTGTGAGCACGTAGTAAACAACATGCGCCACACTAAGACAGTTGGCGTTATCGAAGAAGACGATGTAACAGGTTTGACTCTTATCGCTGAACCAGTTGGTGTTGTTTGTGGTATCACTCCAACAACAAACCCAACATCAACAGCAATCTTCAAATCATTGATTTCATTGAAGACACGTAATCCAATCGTCTTTGCCTTCCACCCATCAGCTCAAGAATCATCAGCTCATGCAGCACGTATCGTCCGCGATGCAGCTATCGCAGCTGGTGCTCCTGAAAACTGTGTGCAATGGATTACTGAACCATCTATGGAAGCAACTAGTGCTCTTATGAACCACGAAGGTATTGCAACAATCCTTGCAACAGGTGGTAATGCCATGGTTAAGGCGGCTTATTCATGTGGTAAACCAGCTCTTGGGGTAGGTGCCGGAAATGTTCCAGCTTATGTTGAAAAATCAGCAAACATCCGTCAAGCAGCACACGATATCGTCATGTCTAAATCATTTGATAACGGTATGGTCTGTGCATCTGAACAAGCAGTTATCATTGATAAAGAAATTTACGATGAATTTGTAGCAGAGTTCAAATCTTACCACACTTACTTTGTAAACAAAAAAGAAAAAGCTCTTCTTGAAGAATTCTGCTTCGGCGTGAAAGCAAACAGCAAAAACTGTGCTGGTGCGAAATTGAACGCTGACATCGTTGGTAAACCAGCAACTTGGATTGCAGAACAAGCAGGATTTACGGTTCCAGAAGGAACAAACATTCTTGCTGCTGAATGTAAAGAAGTTGGTGAAAACGAGCCATTGACTCGTGAAAAATTGTCACCAGTTATCGCAGTTTTGAAATCTGAAAGCCGTGAAGATGGTATTACTAAGGCTCGTCAAATGGTTGAATTTAATGGGCTTGGTCACTCAGCAGCTATCCATACAGCTGATGAAGAATTGACTAAAGAATTTGGTAAAGCTGTTAAAGCTATTCGTGTTATCTGTAACTCACCTTCTACTTTCGGTGGTATCGGGGACGTTTACAATGCCTTCTTGCCATCATTGACACTTGGATGTGGTTCTTACGGACGCAACTCAGTTGGGGATAACGTTAGTGCCATTAACCTCTTGAATATCAAAAAAGTCGGAAGACGGAGAAATAACATGCAATGGATGAAACTTCCTTCAAAAACATACTTTGAACGTGATTCAATTCAATACCTTCAAAAATGTCGTGACGTTGAACGTGTCATGATCGTTACTGACCATGCCATGGTAGAGCTTGGTTTCCTTGATCGTATCATCGAACAACTTGACCTTCGTCGCAATAAGGTTGTTTACCAAATCTTTGCTGATGTAGAACCAGATCCAGATATCACAACTGTAAACCGTGGTACTGAGATTATGCGTGCCTTCAAACCAGATACAATCATCGCTCTCGGTGGTGGATCACCAATGGATGCTGCAAAAGTAATGTGGCTCTTCTACGAGCAACCAGAAGTGGACTTCCGTGACCTTGTTCAAAAATTCATGGATATCCGTAAACGTGCCTTCAAATTCCCATTGCTTGGTAAGAAGACTAAATTCATCGCAATCCCAACTACATCTGGTACAGGATCTGAAGTAACACCATTTGCCGTTATCTCTGATAAAGCAAACAACCGTAAATACCCAATCGCTGACTACTCATTGACACCAACTGTGGCAATCGTAGACCCTGCCTTGGTATTGACAGTTCCTGGATTTGTTGCTGCGGATACTGGTATGGACGTATTGACCCACGCGACTGAAGCTTACGTATCACAAATGGCTAGCGACTACACTGACGGTCTTGCACTTCAAGCCATCAAACTTGTATTTGAAAACCTTGAAAGCTCAGTTAAGAACGCAGACTTCCATTCACGTGAGAAAATGCATAACGCTTCAACAATCGCTGGTATGGCCTTTGCCAATGCCTTCCTAGGTATTTCTCACTCAATGGCTCATAAGATTGGTGCGCAATTCCACACAATCCACGGTCGTACAAATGCAATCTTGCTTCCATACGTCATCCGCTACAACGGTACACGTCCAGCTAAGACAGCAACATGGCCTAAGTACAACTACTACCGTGCAGATGAAAAATACCAAGATATCGCACGCATGCTTGGACTTCCAGCTTCTACTCCAGAAGAAGGGGTGGAATCTTACGCAAAAGCTGTCTACGAACTTGGTGAGCGCGTAGGTATCCAAATGAACTTCAAAGCACAAGGAATCGATGAAAAAGAATGGAAAGAACATTCTCGTGAATTGGCCTTCCTTGCTTACGAAGACCAATGTTCACCAGCTAACCCACGCCTTCCAATGGTTGACCATATGCAAGAAATCATCGAAGATTCTTACTATGGTTACAAAGAAAGACCAGGACGTCGTAAATAATTGTTATCAGCCTAGAGGCAGGAGTTATCCTGTCTCTTTTTTGTAATTCTATTTGAAAAATGGTATAATAATCGCATATATTTGTTTGAAAATCAAATCTTTTATAATCATGTGAGGGGCAAGTGAACAAGATAAATGAGTTAGGGGATAAAGTGCGACTTTTAAGAGAGGAGAAAGGTCTTAGTCGTCCAGTTTTTTGTGGGGATGAGTCAGAGTTGTCCGTTCGTCAGTTGGTGCGCATTGAAAAGGGAGAGTTTCGTCCTACGATAAAAACACTAGAATATATTGCAGATAGATTAGAAATTCCATCCTACGTCTTGATGCCAGACTATAAGGAATTACCCAAGCGTTACCAAGAATTAAAGTACTTTCTTTTACATCACCCTGACTACGGAGACAAGGAGTTGCAGGAACAAAAGGAAGAATATTTCGATGAGATTTTTGAGAATTTTTATGATGATTTGCCACGTGATGAGAAGATGATAGTGGATTGTCTTCAAGCAATAGATGCAGTGAGAATGACTAGTAATTCCTTATATGGAAGCAGTGTGATTGAGGACAGTCTTCAAGACTTACTATCCAGAGATGTATATAGGGCTGAGGAATTGTTGAAATTGAGACTGTATTTTCTTTGTCAGTTAATGGATGGTTTAAACGAGGGTGAGATAAAAAAGTCTGAGCATGAAACTATTCTTTATTTTCATGACAAATTAAGTTCTCAGGTTGATAAGATAGAGTTCGATTGTTTGGACTTACTTAGAGACTCCTTGTTAGCTTCTTTAACTTGTATAGAGATTATGGGGTTGCTTCATTATTTTAAGAGGGCAGTCGAGACCTTAAATAAAATAGGGCAAAAAACACGAGATTTTCAAAAACAACCGATTGTCTTGATGGTGGAGTGGAAATATTATATTCAGACGGATTATGAAACAGCCAAACAAAAGTATGAAGAAGCAAAAATGATGGCGAGGATGTTTGGCAATGAGAAGTTAATCGTTAGTTTAGATAATGAATGGAGCGAAGACTTAGAAAGGTATTGTTAAATGCTTTATAGGAGTGACATTTCTGTTATAGGGAATGTCTCTTTTTGTACATTTTTTGATAAAATGTTATAATAAATGCATATATTTGTTTGAGTATCAAAATTTTTGGAATGTTCCTAGAGGTAAAGAGAAGTGAATGAATTAGGAGAGAAGGTACGAATCCTTAGAGAGGAGAAAGGTCTTAGTCGTCCAGTTTTTTGTGGGGATGAGTCAGAGTTGTCCGTTCGTCAGTTGGTGCGCATTGAAAAGGGAGAGTTTCGTCCTACGATAAAAACACTAGAATATATTGCAGATAGATTAGAAATTCCATCCTACGTCTTGATGCCAGACTATAAGGAATTACCCAAGCGTTACCAAGAATTAAAATACTTTCTTCTTCATCATCCTGACTATGGAGACAAGGAGTTGCAAGAACGAAAGGAAGAATATTTTGATGAGATTTTTGAGTGTTTTTATGATGACCTGCCCCGTGATGAGAAGATGATAGTGGATTGTCTTCAAGCAATAGATGAAGTAAGAGCGACGGATAATGAACAGTATGGAATAGCGCTTTTAGATGAATCTTTTGAGGAACTATGGAATCAAAGAGAATTTTCCTTTTCAGATCTTTTAAAAATTAGATTGTATTTTTTGTGTAGTTATTTAGAAAATATAAAAAAAGGACAGTTATCTAGTAGCGAACAGCAGAAACTTCAATTAATGTTTCAAAAAGTGTGTAATAACGTAGAAAAGAGCGGTACGGACGATTTATTTCTTGTTCGTGATGTGTTATTTGCAGGGCTAGGAAGTTGTGAATTATTGAATGACTTAGAGTTATTTAAGTTAGCTGTGGAAAAACTTAATTGGATTTCTGAAAAAACACGAGATTTCCAAAAGCAACCGATTGTCTTGATGGTGGAGTGGAAATATTATATTCATACCGATTATGATACAGCAAAACAAAAGTATGAAGAAGCAAAAATGATGGCGAGGATGTTTGGTAATGAGAAGTTAATCGTTAGTTTAGATAATGAATGGAGTAAGGATAATAAAATAGTCTGAGGAAAAACTTGACAGGAAAAAATGAAGTAAATGTTCTCACAATAAAAGGCATAATATCAATCATACAAAAACTTTGATATTATGTTTTTTATTATGGGAAGACGTTCTAAATGTTAGCTTTGAATTGAATTTTTGTCCAGCCTAACTTATATTATATTTTGAGAAATGTGATATTTTTGAATACTAGTTTAGATAGCTTTTTACTCTAATTTTACCAGTTTAAATAAAATAGTGACATTTCTGTCATTGGAGAATTTTTTATAAACTGATATAATCCAATGTGTAAGCAAGAAGTTTACTAATTTTTGCTTACTTGAAAAGTTATTGAATAATGTAATTTATCATTAACTTCATATATAAAAAAGGAGGTAGTTAAAGATGGTTCAGTTTTTTTCATTTTTAGGAACGTTGCTTTGGTGGAAGTAGACAATCGTTGCTATTTTTATGAAGGTGAGAAGGCATGCTAGAATTTGAAAGAATAAACAATGTTTTATTGACTGGTATGTCAGAAGTAGGAGATGTACTGCTCATTCGACAAACACTATCAAATCTTATTCAAGTAGAAATAAGAGTTAACGGCTATTTATTGGATTTGATTACAATAAAGTCTAAAAGATTAAAAATCTATCCCATAATTGGAATAGAAAAAAATGCACTTATTCTGGTTCAAGAAGTAAGTGTAGGACTTGATATGACGTTGGAGAGTAATAGAACATTTAGAGATTTTGATTTTTTTAGAAAATTAAAATAGGTTTGAAGAAGAAAAGGAGAAGAAAAAATGCTTAATAGTTATATTTCGTTTTTAGAAAATAAATATGCTACAACTGTAACAGTAAAATGGATTTGGGCTGTTGTTGTATTGATTTCAGTTATCGGTGCGATTGGATATGCTGTTTACTGTACATGGGTCGGAGGAACGTTTGTTGGTGGTATCAAAATTGGTATTCCTGATTTAGTCCATGTAACTTTTAACTGTAAAAGATAGATAGAAGTAGCTTTTAATTAACGAGGTTAGAAATGATTGAAATAAAGAACCTGAGTAAGAAGTATAAAAATCGGATAGTGCTGAATGACGTAACAATATCTTTCCCTGAAAAAGGAGTGACTGTTATTGTTGGGGTCAACGGAAGTGGTAAGACAACATTGATGGATTGTATAGTAGGGATGAAGTCAATGGATTCGGGAGAGATTTTTGTCGATAGTTTTTCTTATAGTAGCGATAACTATAAATCAAAGTTATTCTATATTCCTTCTGACTTTTATCTTCCTGAGTTTATGACAGGTATAGAGTACTTACATTTTATTTTATCAAGATATGTTCATTCTAATCGATTGTTAATACCTGATTTTATTGATTTATTTGGGTTAGAATCAGCACAAAATCAGTTAATTGAAAGTTACTCATTTGGTATGAAGAAAAAAATTCAGATTATTGCAGCTCTTTTATCAAATGCTGAATATATATTATGTGATGAGGTTTTTAGCGGGTTGGATTTTGAAACAGAGTTACTGCTGACGGAATTGTTAAAAGTTATATCAAAGAAGTCAAGTATTGTATTGGTGTCACATAATAAGTTAGTTGTTGAAAAATTTTCAGATAATATATATTTGATGAGAAATGGTAAATTATCTCTATTTTCAGGGACTGCTGAAGATTTAGTAAAGAAAATTTCATTAATGGAGAGTGTTTATGATAAAATCCAATGGATTAAAACAAGTTTTGTTTCTGGTTGAATTTTTTATTAATAGCGCACTAAAAGGAATATTAAATCGCCCTTTTTTCTCTTCGAAAATTAGAAAAACTATTTTCTTTGCTATATTTTTTTCTCTTTATTTTGCTTACTTTATGTATAATATGAGTGAGCTAAATCACATTTCATCAAATTTGTCAGCAGTTGATAATAGTTTGTTGCATAAGGGGCAGGCGATAACGTTTTTTAGTTATTTCAGTAATACAATTACATTAGCTATCGTCAGTTTTGTTTTTGTAGAGACTACTGTAAGTTTAGATAAATCGTCACTATTTTTTGTCAAAGCATTGCCTCATCAAAATATTGTGGTGTATAGAGCGTATGTGCTGTTTAAAATTATTGTAATGTTGACTATTTATGGATTGGTTTCAGTTATTGCTGTACCTACTATTAAACTAATCACAGATAGCTTTTTCGAGGGGATACTATTTTCCATAACACAATTTTTAACATTTTTGATTACAGTTATCCTACTTGAGTGCTGTACTCGAATATTTAAAATAACTTGGTTTGTAAGAAAAAGCTTAGTATCTGTTGTTCTCTCTATACATTATTTTATTTTACTGTTATCGACGCTATACTATTTTTTCCATTTTAGATATGAATTTGAAAGTACTTTAGCCAACAACGTTACTAATTTATCATCATATATCATAATATCATTTAGTGTAGCAATCTGTTTATTTTGTATGTTTAGTTTAATCATATATTCATATCCTACGAAAGAGAACATTTTTATATCTCGGAGATATATAAGAATGCCAGTTGTGGAAAAGACGATTTTTCGAAATAAGCAAAATATTGGGATTTTATTGCTATTTTTTACAATATGCACTATTGTCACGATTCAAAGCGGAATAAATATAGGAATAATCGTGGGAGGATCGTTGTTACCATTTGCTGGTATTTTACTACTGCATTTTGCGGATGTAACTGCTTTATTCCGCAAACAGTTTGATCTGATAAGAATTAGCTATAAGATGGATTGGTTCTATCAATTCTGTTTAATTATGTTATTGTCACTTCCAAGTGTCTTGATGTGGTTATTAAGTATTATTACGATTCATTCTCTGTTAAAAGGGATGAGCTTTTCAGTTGCGAGTTTATTACTAGGATATCTATTTCCTAAATCGTATGGTAGTCTGAATGAATTTACATCGGTTTTATTGTTAATGAGTTTATTTGTTGCATTTGGTGTGTTTTCAAATATGCTAGGAATGGAATTATTAGTATTGTTTTCACTAATAGTTCTCCATTTTATGATTGTTAGAAAGGTTAGAAATGAAAAATTATAGTAAATATTTTAGTGTTACAGTTGTTACTTATTTGTTTTTGTTGGTTATCGAGACCTTGGTAAAATTATTTTCTATTGGGGGAGAAAGTTCTCAAAGTGTGACGACCTTGCTTGGGATTTCAATTGATAATCATGTCACTGCTCATGAAATTTCTACTACATTTGGACTAACTCCTCAGATAGTTGTTACATTTGCTATATACTCTATCTTTGTCTCTGCTATAATTTATACATTTAAAAGAGGGACAAAATGATTTTGACATTAGGAGTATTATATATATTTTCTATTTTAGGTGGATTGATATTACACGAGTTACTCCATATTTTCATCGCGCATTTATTGAGATATAGTCCGAAACTAACTTTTTTGCCACCATTAAAATTTCAAGTATATTATGAAAATAGATATCAACCTTTGGATAATCTGCTTATATCGATTATTTCCCCGTTGTTTTTAGTCTTTATAGGATTTTTTATAGAATTAAATATATATACAATTATTTTAAAAATTACTTGTCTTTTAAATCTATTTAACTTGATACCAATTACAGGTGATGGAGAGGTTATTTTCTTATCTCTTATGCAGATGATAAAAAAGAAAAGAGGAAAAAGAATTGAAACTTAAATATTTACTGGTAGTGTTTTCGATAGTCGCACTGTTTGTAATTGGTTATTATTTTTCAAACTCAGTTACTCAAGCAAATACATATAACGATCGATTACCGGTATTTGTGCATGAAGATTCTGAACAAATTATACACAAGTTAGTTAGGAAAAAAGAAGGGATTTATTATTTTGGTTTCCCCACTTGTCCGTGGTGTGTAGAGTTATTGCCAGTTTTTAATGAAGTTTTATCAGAACATAAAAAGACAGCATTCGTTGTTAATGTAAGAGATAAAAACTATACAAATAGACAAAATGAGGTTCTAGAAAAATTTTATAAGCAGTACACAGGTGAGGATGGTTTATCCGTTCCTTTTGTAGTAGCTATTGATAAAAATGCAAATGTAAAAGTTCATGTGGGAACAGTAGATGATCATGATGCCAGCAAGAAGAGATTGACTTCTGTCCAAAAAGAAGAATTGATCAATGTTTTGAGTGATTTAATTAGATAACAATACCTTTTTATTTAGCCATCAAACCGAAACATATTACAGAGAAAATACAGTTTGGTTAAATAGTATCTTGGGAGCTTTTTGGTTGGGTATTACCAGCAGTGCCTATTCCTATCTTTTTATGGTATGTTCAGTATAGTATATTACAAATATCGATATTCTTATTAGGGATGGTGTTTGCCTATTTACTGTGCCAAAGTATACAATTTATAGAGGTATTGATTTTTAAACGATATGAGTTTAAAGATGCGAAAGAACTAGAAGCTTTTTCACTCCCTTTAAAAACTAGAGTGATAATGTATATAATTCGTTTTCTACCAATTCTAGTCTGTATTTTGGTTAACCAAATAAGAATATTCGGTTTTTTGACTCAGATTTTATTAAATATAGTTTATATTAGTATTGTTTATTTTAGTTTGTATCGCTACACGATATCACAAGTGATTAAAGGAGATAATAATGTCCATTTTATCCATTAAAAATATTTCAAAATTTTACGCCTTGGACGGTAAACATCAAGAGCAGGCTTTAAAGAATATTAACCTGCAGATTGCAAAAGGTAAAATTACAGCGATTTACGGTCCATCAGGCTGTG
>NZ_CAUQWY010000009.1:0-54007 GCF_963521865.1 uncultured Streptococcus sp. | reverse complement strand
TGAAAAGCCACTCATCAAGTGTGGAAGAAGCTGTCGCTGCAAAAATCGCTGCCAGTTTTAAGCCTGCAGCTGCTCCGAAAGAAGAAGCAAAGCCTGCAGCACCAAAAGCAAGTGCAGAAAAGAAAGCCGAGAAATCTGAGCCAGCTAAACCAGCTAAACCAGCTGTAGCTAAGGAAGAGGTAAAAGCGGCTGAGCCAGTCGCTCCGAAGACAGAAAAAGTAGCGGCTAAACCGCAAAGCCGTAATTTCAAGGCTGAGCGTGAAGCTCGTGCTAAAGAGCAGGCAGAACGACGCAAGCAAAATAAGGGCAATAACCGTGACCAACAAAAGGGAAATCATCAAAAGAATGATAACCGTAATGGTGGAAAACAAGGTCAAGGCAACCGCGATAATCGTCGCTTTAACGACCAAGCTAAGAAACAGCAAGGTCAGCAAAATCGTGGCAATGAGCGCCGTCAACAAGAGGACAAACGTCCAAATCAAGCGGCTCCACGTGTTGACTTTAAAGCCCGTGCAGCAGCCCTAAAAGCAGAGCAAAATGCAGAGTATGCACGTTCAAGTGAGGAACGCTTCAAGCAGTATCAGGCTGCTAAAGAAGCCTTGGCTCAAGCTAACAAACGCAAGGAACCAGAGGAAATCTTTGAAGAAGTGGCTAAGTTAGCTGAACAAGCGCAACAAGAACAGCAAGTTCAAGCAGTGGTTGAAACAGCTCCTGTAGCTAAAGAAGCACCAGTGGATACACGTCGTAAAAAACAAGCTCGACCAGATAAAAATCGTGACGATTATGATCACGAAGAAGATGGTCCTAGAAAAAACCAAAAGAATCGAAGTAGTCAAAATCAAGTGAGAAATCAAAAGAATAGTAACTGGAATAATAGTAATAACAAAAAGAATAAAAAAGGCAATAAGCAAAACAACCGCAATCAGGCTCCAAAACCTGTTACAGAGCGTAAATTCCATGAATTGCCAACAGAATTTGAGTATACAGATGGTATGACGGTTGCGGAAATCGCAAAACGTATCAAACGTGAACCAGCTGAAATCGTTAAGAAACTCTTTATGATGGGTGTCATGGCCACACAAAACCAATCCTTGGATGGGGAAACCATCGAACTCCTCATGGTGGATTATGGTATCGAAGCCAAACAAAAAGTTGAAGTGGATAATGCTGATATTGAACGTTTCTTTGTCGAAGATGGTTATCTCAATGAAGATGAATTGGTTGAGCGTCCACCAGTTGTAACCATCATGGGACACGTTGACCATGGTAAAACAACCCTCCTAGATACCCTTCGTAACTCTCGCGTTGCAACAGGTGAAGCAGGTGGTATCACTCAGCATATCGGTGCCTACCAAATCGTGGAAAATGGCAAGAAGATTACCTTCCTTGATACACCGGGACACGCGGCTTTTACATCTATGCGTGCGCGTGGTGCTTCTGTTACCGATATTACTATCTTGGTCGTAGCGGCAGATGACGGGGTTATGCCTCAGACAATCGAAGCCATCAACCACTCAAAAGCAGCTAACGTTCCAATCATCGTAGCCATCAACAAGATTGATAAACCAGGTGCTAACCCAGAACGCGTTATCGGTGAATTGGCAGAGCATGGTGTGATGTCAACAGCTTGGGGTGGAGATTCTGAATTTGTTGAAATTTCAGCTAAATTCAACCAAAATATCGAAGAATTGTTGGAAACAGTCCTTCTTGTGGCTGAAATCCAAGAACTCAAGGCAGACCCAACAGTGCGTGCGATCGGTACAGTTATCGAAGCTCGCTTGGATAAAGGTAAAGGTGCGGTTGCAACCCTTCTTGTTCAACAAGGTACCTTGAATGTTCAAGATCCAATCGTTGTCGGAAATACCTTCGGTCGTGTCCGTGCTATGACCAATGACCTTGGTCGTCGCGTTAAGGTGGCTGGACCATCAACACCAGTTTCTATCACAGGTTTGAATGAAGCACCGATGGCAGGTGACCACTTTGCCGTTTACGAGGATGAAAAATCTGCGCGTGCAGCTGGTGAAGAACGTGCCAAACGTGCCCTTATGAAACAACGTCAAGCTACTCAACGTGTCAGCCTTGAAAACCTCTTTGATACCCTTAAAGCTGGTGAACTCAAATCAGTTAACGTGATCATCAAGGCCGATGTACAAGGTTCTGTTGAAGCCCTTTCTGCCTCACTTCAAAAGATCGACGTAGAAGGTGTCAAAGTTACCATCGTCCACTCAGCGGTCGGTGCGATCAACGAATCAGACGTGACTCTTGCCGAAGCTTCAAATGCCTTTATCGTTGGTTTCAACGTACGTCCTACACCACAAGCTCGTCAACAAGCAGAAGCTGACGATGTGGAAATCCGTCTCCACAGCATTATCTACAAGGTTATCGAAGAGATGGAAGAAGCCATGAAAGGGATGCTCGATCCAGAATTTGAAGAAAAAGTTATCGGTGAAGCAGTTATTCGTGAAACCTTCAAGGTGTCTAAAGTGGGAACTATCGGTGGATTCATGGTTATCAACGGTAAGGTTACCCGTGACTCTAAAGTCCGTGTTATCCGTGACGGTGTTGTTATCTATGATGGCGAACTCGCAAGCTTGAAACACTACAAAGACGACGTTAAAGAAGTTACAAACGGTCGTGAAGGTGGATTGATGATTGATGGCTACAATGATATCAAGATGGATGATGTGATTGAGGCCTATGTCATGGAAGAAATCAAAAGATAAGATTTTTGCTCCTTTCTTAGGTGGTGAGGGACGCAAGCAAACCGATGGTTTCATTGCTTATTTTTGAGCCTAGGGTCTCAAAAATCCCCTGTGATGGGACTGATAAATCAGTTCCATCACTTTCACCACGGCGAAAGAAGCAGATGAGTTCAAATTGAACTTCGTTTCAATTTGAACTGAAAATCAAAAAGTTTAAAAATAGCTAGGTCTGCTGGCCTAGCTTTTGGTTCAAAGTAGAGAAAGGAATATCATGGCAAATCATTTCCGTACGGATCGTGTGGGCATGGAAATCAAGCGTGAAGTCAATGAGATTTTGCAAAAGAAAGTCCGTGATCCGCGTGTCCAAGGTGTGACCATCACAGATGTTCAGATGCTAGGTGACTTGTCTGTAGCCAAGGTTTACTACACCATTTTGAGTAACCTTGCTTCGGATAACCAAAAAGCTCAAATCGGGCTTGAAAAAGCAACTGGTACCATCAAACGTGAACTTGGTCGCAATTTGAAATTGTACAAAATCCCAGATTTGACCTTCGTCAAAGACGAGTCCATCGAGTATGGAAACAAGATTGACGAAATGCTACGCAATCTGGATAAGAACTAAGAAGAGGGGCAACCCTCTTTTTTGGTGGGGAAAATAGGTGGAATTTGAAATAGAAAAATATTCTTTTAAAAAAGAGATTCTGTATTTTTAAATGTTAGCTAATCAGAAAATGCTTTTTTTTTTAGGAAATATGATATGATGATTTCATAAATAAAAGGAGATTCTATCAATGAATAATATAAAAAAAGTTTGTCGTTTAGCTTTGCTATGTCTTTCCGTCTCTACCCTAGTTGCTTGTAGTTCTCTTTCTGAAAAAACAAGTAGCTCTTCTAGTGAGAATCAAACAGAAGCTTCATCTAGTAGTTCTGAAAAGAAAGGGTTGTTTGCCAAAGCAAAAGAAAAACTCAGTTCAAGCGATTTTAACCCACAAGATGTTAGCGATACGACAATTGAGTCTATAAAAACCTATGAAGATTACTTGATTATGAATGAGAAAATAATCGATAATTACTATACAGAAGCAGACGAAGCCTTTAAAGGAACTGTTTTAGAAGATAGCGCTGCTATCCAAGAACTAAAAGATAGCACTAAAAAAGAAATGGAAGATTTGAAAAAACAATATGGTCCGCTAAAGAAAGCACCGATTCAAGGAAAAGAAGAAGTGATTAAGACTCTAAAAGATTATCGTGATAATCTACATGAACAAGTGGAGCAGTGGAAAGCTAGTCTTTAATAGGAAGAGTGGAGTTCAATATGGATTATCAATTATTGCCACATGAATACATGGTTATGAATAGTGACCATGTGAGTTTTGGGAAAAATGGTTTGTCTACAGATGAATTAATTTTAACGAATCTACACTTAATATATATCAAAAAAGGTTTGTGGGGAGGAAAAAAAGATCAAGTTACCATACCCATTAACCAGATTAAAATTTTTGAAGGGAAACCTCAAATTTCAGTAACCAAAACCAATGGTGTGAAACGGCTGGAAATTTATTATAATGGCGGACAAGCTATCTTTGCATTTAATAATACTAAGGATACTGACAAGTGGGCTAGAAACATTATTAAATTGATTTCAGGGGATACAAGTAATTTTGAAACCTTGGGGGATAGTAGCTTGTTTGGAGCAGATGTTTTGGCAGAAACATTTAAGGATACATTTGACACTTTTAAAGCAGGGCTTGGGATTAAGGATGCAGAGCCAGAAAAGATTTCAACCAAGTGTAGCTTTTGTGGAGCACCTTTGTCAGGTCAAGTGAAGCAAACAGTAAGATGTGCCTATTGTGATATGGAGCAGAGTTTATAAGGGGGCAATTAAATGGGGTTGATAAAAGCCATCACAGATTCTATTGGTGGGACATTTGCAGACCAGTGGAAAGAAATTATCACAGTTCAAGCTTTTGATGAACATACAGCTGTAAGTCCAGGTATTGTTCAAGAAAGTAATAATGGTAGGGGTGTCAATACGAAGGGATCTGTAGGTATTATTTCCAACGGATCCAAGATTTTTATTCCAGAAAATACTGCTGCCTTTATCTTTAGTCAGTCTGGTATCGAGGAAATTATTACAGAACCAGGTGGATATGAATATCAAAATGGTGAGAGCAGTGTTTTTAACGGTGATGGATTGAAAAAGTCACTGTTTGACAATGTTGTTAATCGTGTTGGATTCGGTGGTCAAAGTGATCAGCAAAAACAGATTTGTTTTGTTAATTTGAGAGAAATTCGTGATATTAAATTTGGAACTCGTGGTCCAGTCATGTATAATGATTTGTTTTATGGGACAGATTTAGAAGTACGTGCTTTTGGAACATTTTCTATCCAAATTACAGATGCTAAGCAATTTATCAGAAACTTTCTTCCTGCCAATGTGACTTATTATACCTTTGATAGCGCTCAAGCTAGATCACAAATAGTAATAGAATTTCTTCAATCTTTTATTGTTGCACTTAATTCTTTGTCAACAACTTATCGTATTTCACAATTACCCTCACAAGCTGCAGTTCTTGCGGAACAGGTATCAAATGATGGACAGTATGCAGGGACTTGGAAAGAACGTTTTGGATTTGAGATTGTAAAAGTTGCCATTGCTAATATTGAGTTCTCACCAGAATCTAAGGAATTGGTTAAACAATTTTCATCAAATAAGATGAATTTAAAAGCTTATGATGATGTATCGCAGAAATCTTCTAATATTGCAGCACAACAAAAAATTGCATCAGGAGTGGAGCAACATGGTCTAGGTGATAGTGCTGGAATGATATTTGGAATGAATATGGCTCAAAGTTTAGATGAAAAAGCCATGAAACCAAGTCTATCATTAGATGAGCAAATCGAAGCACTTACAAAACTAAAATCTCTTTTAGATGCAGGTATATTATCTCAGGAAGAATTTGATCGAAAGAAAAAAGAAATTATGGATTTATAAGATAAAGCTCGAAAGTTCATAGTTAGTGTGTATTCAAGGAATATTTTAGGTGAAACAATAATAGACTATCGTTCACAGATAGAATATCATGTTGTAAAGGTAGGAGTTGAATATTTTAGCTGTCTCTACAAAGACTATTAAAAATCTTTAACAAATAAGTTGCTAAGGATTTTTTGAAAATTTTTGAGGGGAATTTGAAACATACTTTAAAAGAGTATGCTATCATAGAATATAACTTACAGAAGTAAAAGGAGTTTGTATATGGCTGAACAAGAGTTGGCTATGCAAGTATTGCAACAAGTGGTGAAACTACCTGTTGTTAAGGTTGATCGTTCGAAATTTTTAGTGGATAAGTTTTCCAAAGAATTGGATCCAAAAGATATTCCTACCTTATTGGAACAAGGCCCAACGTCTCTCTTATCTCAAGAAATCTTAGATCGAGTGGCTAATGCTTGTATTCGGGATAATGTTTTATTAGCGAGTGGAACGTCTGTTGTTGCTGGATTACCAGGTGGACTTGCCATGGCAATTACCATACCAGCGGATGTAGCTCAATTTTATGGTTTCTCTCTGAAATTGGCCCAAGAATTAGGTTATATTTATGGTTATGAGGATCTTTGGGCTTCACGCGATGAGTTGAGCGAAGATGCTCAAAATACCCTCTTGCTTTATCTAGGTGTCATGTTGGGGGTGAATGGAACCGCTGCCTTGCTACGTGCTGGTGGTATAACAATTGCCAAACAGGTAATGAAAACAGTGCCTAATAAAGCTTTAACAAAAACGCTTTGGTACCCTATTTTGAAAAAAGTCTTAAAAATATTTGGTGTGAATCTGACCAAGGGAGGTCTGGCCAAAGGAATGGGAAAATTCATTCCTATCTTGGGTGGTATCATTTCAGGTGGTTTAACCTTTGCAACTATGAAACCAATGGGGGAAAGCTTGCAGAAAGAATTGTCCAAGCTAGTCAACTATAGTGAAGTTCAATATCAAGAAGATGTTGAAACAATCCGAAAAGAGGCTGAAATCATCGAAGGAGAGTGATATGGGACTCATAAAAATTCTAGCTAAAACTTACGGGAATTACTTTTTAACCATGCAAGGTGTAAAAGTAATGAAAACGATAAAGAAAGATGACCACGCTGTTGTCGGTCTGGGAAAACTTTTTATTGCAGACAAGCTAATGGATACGGCTCGGTGGCTCATCAAGCCAGAGGATAAAAAATGAAATTTTTCTGGGGACTTCTTGCCATTATTTTTATCAAACCGATTATTGGGATTGTGAAATTCTTTTGGATGATCATCTCTTTTGCAGTCCAATTATTGTTTTACAAGATAGTGTTTAAGATATTGGATTGGCTCTTTAAACTTATCTAGATGGTAATCCAAGTCGCAGAGAACTAGCAGGAACTCCACTGCTAGTTTTTTATTCTCTTTCCATATGGTATAATATAAGCAGTAAAATCATTTTATACTCTTCGAAAATCTCTTCAAACCACGTCAGCGTTGCCTTGCCGTAGGTATGGTTACTGACTTCGTCAGTTCTATCCACAACCTCAAAACACTGTTTTGAGCAACCTGCGGCTAGCTTCCTAGTTTGCTCTTTGATTTTCATTGAGTATTAGAACATACAATGGAGGTCGTCATGGACAATATTATCGATGTGTCAATTCCTGTTGCAGAAGTGGTGGACAAGCATCCAGAAGTCTTGGAAATCCTAGTGGAGCTGGGTTTTAAACCCCTTGCTAATCCCTTAATGCGTAATACAGTTGGTCGTAAAGTATCACTCAAACAGGGTTCTAAGCTTGAAGGAACTCCTATGGACAAGATTGTCCGCACGCTGGAAGCGAACGGCTACGAAGTGATTGGGTTAGACTAATGGCAGATGAACGGATTCATGTCCTACGGGATATTTTGTTAGAATTGCATAATGGCGCCTCTCCTGAGTCGGTTCAGGAGCGCTTTGATGCGACCTTTACAGGTGTTTCAGCTATCGAGATTTCCCTTATGGAGCACGAGCTGATGAACTCAGACTCAGGTGTCACCTTTGAAGATGTCATGGAACTCTGTGATGTCCATGCCAATCTTTTTAAAAATGCTGTTAAGGATGTCGAAGTTGCAGATACCGAGCACCCAGGTCACCCAGTTCGGATTTTTAAAGAAGAAAATCTGGCTCTCCGTGCAGCTTTAATTCGCATTCGTAGATTGCTAGATACCTATGAGTCTATAGAAGATGAAGAAATGCTTGCGGATATGCGCAAGGGCTTGGTCCGTCAGATGGGACTTGTGGGGCAATTTGATATTCATTACCAACGTAAAGAAGAACTCTTCTTTCCTATCATGGAGCGTTATGGGCACGATTCTCCTCCGAAAGTTATGTGGGGAGTGGATGACCAGATTAGGGAACTCTTTCAAACAGCTTTAGCGACAGCCAAGTCACTACCAGAAGTGTCGATTAGCACTGTAAAGGAAACTTTTGAAGCCTTTGCGACAGAGTTTGAAAGTATGATTTTCAAGGAAGAGTCCATCCTCCTTATGATTCTCCTTGAGTCCTTTACTCAGGATGACTGGCTTCAGATTGCGGAGGAGAGCGATGCCTATGGTTATGCCATCATCCGTCCGTCAGAAAAATGGGTGCCAGAAAGACAGAGTTTTGTTGAGGAAAAGAGTGCAGAGGAGCCTGTACAGTTAGATACGGCAGAGGGTAAAGTTCAGCAAGTGATCGATACGCCAGAAGGCCAGTTCACCATTACCTTTACTCCTAAGGAAAAGGAAGCAGTGTTGGACCGTCATAGTCAACAGGCTTTTGGCAATGGCTATCTCTCGGTCGAGCAGGCCAATCTCATCCTCAATCATCTCCCTATGGAGATTACCTTTGTCAATAAAGACGATATTTTCCAATATTACAATGACAATACGCCGGCTGATGATATGATTTTCAAACGGACGCCGTCCCAGGTTGGGCGCAATGTTGAACTCTGCCATCCACCTAAGTACTTGGACAAGGTCAAGACCATCATGAAGGGGCTTCGTGAGGGAAGCAAAGATAAGTATGAAATGTGGTTTAAGTCTGAGTCGCGAGGTAAGTTTGTTCATATTACCTACGCAGCAGTGCACGATGAAGAGGGAGAATTCCAAGGAGTGCTGGAGTATGTTCAGGATATTCAGCCCTACCGTGAGATTGATACGGACTATTTCCGTGGATTAGAATAAGGAGAAAAAATGAGTTACGAACAAGAATTTATGAAGGAATTTGAAGCTTGGGTCAATACCCAGATTATGATTAACGACATGGCGCACAAGGAAAGCCAAAAAGTCTACGAAGAAGACCAAGACGAGCGTGCCAAAGATGCTATGATTCGCTACGAAAGTCGCTTGGATGCTTATCAGTTCTTGCTTGGTAAGTTTGAAAATTTCAAGGCAGGCAAGGGATTCCATGATTTGCCAGAAGGCTTGTTTGGTGAGCGAAATTATTAAACGAGATAGATTCTTGATTTTTTACTAAAATCTTGATAGAATATTTATATTAAATCCTTGTCAGAGCAGGGATTTTTTATTGAAAGGATTTTATCATGTCAAAGAAACTCAATCGTAAAAAACAATTACGAAATAGCCTCCGTCGTGCAGGTGCCTTTTCAAGTACTGTGACTAAGGTTGTAGAAGAGACAAAAAAAGTCGTAAAACGTGCAGAGCAGTCAGCAAGCCAAGCTGGTAAGGCTGTTTCTAAAAAGGTTGAACAAGCAGTAGAAGCTACCAAAGAGCAAGCTCAAAAAGTAGCCAATTCTGTAGAAGATTTTGCAGCAAACTTGGGTGGACTTCCACTTGATCGTGCCAAAACTTTCTATGATGAAGGAATCAAGTCTGCGTCAGATTTCAAAAACTGGACTGAAAAAGAACTCCTTGCCTTGAAAGGAATCGGCCCAGCTACCATCAAGAAATTGAAAGAAAACGGCATCAAGTTCAAGTAATTTTTCTTGTGCCTTGCATTTCCGAAAAAATCTTGCTACAATAGAGCCATTAGAGGTGTTTTGAATCCCACATTTTACAGAAAGTGGCGGTGCTGAGAAGTCCACAAATGTGTCAAAACTAGTTGCTGATGACTGAAAAAATGAAATATTACTGTCTTTTTATTTTAAAGACAAGAGTTGCGGGCTTTGCCCGAAATTGGGTGGTACCGCGGATAAACACATTCGTCCCTGTCATGTAGATGGCAGGGACTTTTCTTTTGCGTTTTGGTCAAAGGAGGTTGTCATGAAGCAATCTTTTAACACAAGTAAACTCTACTATGGCTTTCCTATCTTCATTTTGGGATATCAGGATCAGAATTTTGGACACAATATTACGACCTGTAGCTCCTCTTATAGCTTGGGAGATTGGCTAGTCATTGGTGTCGGAGCTGAGGAAAATGCGGCTGAGCAAATCAAGCATTACCAGAAGTTTACTGTGAATATTCCTGATAAAAATCTCATGCTCGAGATGGAGCAGGCTGGTTTTATCAGTCATCAGGAGAAATTGGAACGTTTGGGAGTGCATTATGAAATTTCTGAACGAACTCAGGCACCGATTTTAGAGACCTGTCCAGTTGTATTGGACTGTCAGGTAGATCGGATTATCGAGGAAGATGGAATCTGTCATATTTTCGCTAAGATTGTTGAGCGACTTGTTGACCCAGAACTTTTGGATGAAAAGGGACATTTTAGAAATGAACTGTTTGCCCCAACATATTTCATGGGAGATGGATATCAGCGCGTCTATCGTTATCTGGATAAGCGTGTAGATATTAAGGGGAGCTTCATCAAAAAAGCGAGGAAGAAGGATGACAAGAGCTGAGTTACCAGAACGATTGGAAACAGCGCGTCTGGTCTTACGAGTCCGTACAGTGGCTGACGCCGAGGATATCCATGCCTACGCTAGTCTTCCAGAAGTCGCCTACTCAGCAGGTTTTCCGCCCGTCAATACCTTGGAAGATGAGATCTATTATCTGGAGCACATTCTTCCAGAACGAAATCAAAAGGAAAATCTTCCAGCAGGATATGGGATGGTCGTCAAAGGAACTGATAAAGTCATTGGTTCTGTTGACTTCAATCACCGCCATGCGGATGATGTGCTAGAGCTTGGCTATACCTTGCACCCAGACTATTGGGGTCGTGGTTATGTACCAGAAGCAGCGTGTGCCTTGATTGATCTAGCTTTTAAAGAACTTGGTCTTCACAAGATTGAACTAACTTGCTTTGGATATAACCTTCAAAGTCAACGAGTCGCAGAGAAACTTGGCTTTACTCTCGAAGCTCGTATCCGAGACCGCAAAGATGCCCAAGGCAATCGCTGTGATGATTTGAGATATGGCTTGCTGAGGAGTGAGTGGGAGGTAATTTGATGCATCTTTTCATCATTGGTGCTCCAGCCTCAGGAAAAATGACGATTGGTCAAGAACTGTCTCGACTGACGGATTCTACCCTCTTTTATAACCATCAAGCCATCGATTTTGCACTAGAAATCTATCAGGACTTTACAGAGGAGATGTGGGAATTTGTTCGTGGAATCACCTTTTCTTTCCTTGGAGCAAGTGCAAGAAATCAGCGATATGTGATTTTAACAGAAGTGATTGATTTTTCAAATCAGTACCAGATGATGTATTTGAAGCAAATTCAAGATTTGTTGAATGGCTATCATCAAGAGATTCTTTTTGTTGAATTGGAAACAAGCCTTGAAGAGCGCTTACGTCGAAATCGAACGGAGAATCGATTAAAGCACAAACCCTTAAAACGACATATTGAGGTATCTGAAAGAGAAATTTTAGAGACTGCTGAAACACTTCAATTAAATTCCCAACATCAACCGAATGAGTTGCACCACTACTTTAAGATAAATAATACGAATCTGTCTTCAGAAGAAGCTGCTAAGCAGATTCAAGATAAAATGAATACAATAGAGAAAGGACAAACACATATCTAAACAACTTCATGAAGATGTTCTCAAGTCTCAATCTTTTTCGTTCGTGATTCCTACCACCAAATGTAACTGGAAAACTCTACCTTAATCGCTCTTGGAGTACAACATTCAAGGTAAACGAATCACAAAGAAACTGGGATTTCCCATTCAAGCCTGTATCCGAGGTCGTAAGAATATCCAATACAGCAGAGGTAGAGTCTGATCTATTGAAGAATGAGTTAGAGGAGAGAATAGATGGCTAAAAAACCAACTTTTGTAGAACGTCGGACCATTCAAAATTTCGATGAGCTACATACAGCAGTGATGCAATATGCTGATGAACACGGAGAGTATCCAGATGTTCAGCTAATCAATTACCAACTGAAAAATAGGATTTTTGATTAGAATCAGGACCATGCTTTATTTAGAGAAGCTATGTATACTCCAAATACACAGAAGCGAAATGAACTGTTAAAACAAGTTTTAAAGATCAGTCCAGATTATTTTGCTGCTGATTTTCACTCATTCTTATCAGAGGTTGAAGATTTTGATTTACCAACCTTTAGATTAGATTTAGGAGGCAAAGATTGAAATTAATGTATTATTTTAATACTGATAATAGATTGAGGAATCTTTTTGCTCAAACTTGGAAAATACTTATGTATGCGCTAACGTATTTTCCAATAATATCTCTAATTATATTCTGTCTTACCGATTTTAAATTAGTTATAATTTTACAATTTGCCTTGATACTAATATATGTGTTCAACTATAAAAATCGATTTAATAAGTTTAGAGTTTTTCTTACTAAAAGTACTAAATCTTTAGCTTTTATGCACGCATGGGATGGAATATTTTGCGGAATCTTGACTTACATTCTTTATAACCTAAATCTAGTTGAATCAACTTTAATCAACTTATCTCAATATTTTTTTACTAATTATGGCATAAGTAAAAATCACATAAATAACTGGCTTATCATTGTAATACTTTTAATATTACCATTGGTATTATCTGTTATAAAAACTATAATATCAATCAAGATATTTAAAAAAGTTAATAAAATCGATATCTCCAAGGGAAAGACACTATGGAATGTATATGCCACGATGCTTATTAATTCGTTTTTATGGTATTATATCTATATTTATTACTTTATTTCTAAAGCTATTGATTTTCATTCCGATTTAATAACTGACATTTTTATATTTAATTCATTTATTGCGCTTTATTTAATATTCTGGTGGAGAATTCATAATCTAATTAGACATGGTGCAAAAGATACCAAAGAAGTAATAGCATCATGGCTAACTGGAACAATCTGTATATTGTTGTTAGCAATATTTAATCAAGTTGAAAATGAATTAATAAATGCTTTAACCTGGTTTTTGCCAATATTAATTCCTAGTCTAATTGGAGAAATAAATTCTCAATTTGATACAAAAAAATATAAGAAAAAACCAATAAGAACTGAGAAAATGGATAGACACCTCTATCGAACTCAACTATATAGTTTTCTTACTCTATTAATGTTGAGTATTATTCCAAAGTTAACCGAAATTATTTGGGGTTTAAAGATTAAGATGAAATTGGTCGAATTTATAACTCCCGCAGCTGATTGGATGTCTGAATTATTTGCCTCAACTATAATTATTTTCGTTTGTTTCATATTATCATTAGTTATTGGGAAGGCTATAATTTGGTTATTACAGTATTTCTATTTAAACACCCATAATGGATATTACGTGTATCGTGACAACATGCACAGTGTATTAATAAATCGTAGATATAAAAGAAATATTCATAAAAGGAGAAAAAATAATGTCTAATCAACTTTCACCTAAATACACTCCATCCTATGTTTAGGCTGGTCGTTACAAAAATGCCTTGATACGGATGTTTTCAAGCCGGCAGGAGATCAAAAGGCTAAGCCTTATTCAATCGTGATTCCCACCACCAAATGTAACTGGAAAAAACTCTACCTTAGTCACGCTTGGGGAATAACTTTCAAAGTAAACGAATCACAAAGAAACTGAGATTTCCCATTCAAGCCTGTAGCTGAGTCCCAAAGGATATCTAAGCCAGTTGAGTCGGGTCTATTGAAGAATGAGTTAGAGGAGAAAATAGATGGCTAAAAAGAAAAATAGAAAAAAAGAATTAAAACGCCAGCAAAAGTTGGATATCAAAATTATTTCTGAAGAAGAGGCTGCTTGGACAGAAATCATGGCTAAAAAACCAACTTTTGTAGAACGTCGACAAATTCAAAATTTCGATGAACTACATACAGCAGTGATGCAATATGCTGATGAACATGGAGAGTATCCAGATGTCCAGCTAATCAATTACCAACTAAAAAATAGGACTTTTGATTGGAATCAGGATCACGCTTTATTTAGAGAAGCTATGCATACTCCAAATACACAAAAGCGAAATAAACTGTTAAAGCAAGTTTTAAAGATCAATCCAGATTATTTTGCGGCTGATTTTCACTTATTCTTATCAGAAGTTAAAGATTTTGATTTACCAACCTTTAAAAAAGTACTGGATTTTGAAGTTCTAGTTTTAGAAAAATGGAAAATGAACGGATACAATAGTTGGAATTATTTTGAAGCTCGCCCTATCCTGTCTGCTCTGATGTTTCTGATTGAATATTATATGACAGAAAAATTTTACTTTAAGGCTTTGGAATTGGTTAACTTATACTTAAGTAAGCGACCAGAACGTTTTCCTCCTAATTTTGTCTTCTGTATGCTTTCCTTGTATCATATTACTGGTCAGGAATTAAAGGTTGAACGTTTCTATTGTGAAGAATTAAATAAAGGAAAGCGGGATGATACCATCCTTATTCATGCCATCATCTCTGCTTTTTCTCAAGGAAAAATTGAGGAAGCCAGTCAGCTATTTGCAAAATTAGTGGAAATCAATGATGAAGCTGTTGAATTCTTCATAGAGAAAGACTGGCAATTCAATATTTTAGACATTGAAGAACAAGAATGCTATTGTCCAAATTCAGTTGAATCGCTACAAGCTAGTTTGTATCCTCTGCTTGACTATTTACAAGAAAATATTATCTTAACAGAATTTTTAACAAAAGAAGCCAAGAAATTCCGTCGTAAACCAGTATTTTCGAATCATTCCAGTATGATAAAAAAATTATCCAAGGTCACAGACTGGTACTCCTTTATGAGCGAGGAAAAAATGAAGGGAATCCGGATGGATCTTGTTCGCATCTTTGTTGAAAATGGGATTCGTACATCTTCAGATTTCAAAAAATGGACTGAAAAAGAAGTTCTCGCTTTGAAGGGAATTGGTCCTGTAACCGTTAAAAAGCTGAAAGAAAACGGCATAAAGTTTAAGAAAGAGAAGTAATTGTTTATGGAAGGGGGGAGGTGAAATTGTCTTGAATGAAATTTCTAATTTCATCCTGTATACTACACCAAATGGCGACGTTCAGCTAGATATCCTTTTACAAGATGAAAATCTTTGGTTGACTCAAAAAGGTCTTGCAGAGCTCTTTGGAGTTGAACGAAGTGTCATTACAAAGCACTTAAAAAACATTTATGATAGTGGTGAGTTGGATAAGGTGTCAACTTGTGCAAAATTTGCACAGGTTCAACAAGAGGGGAATAGAGCTGTCAGGCGTGAACTTGAATATTACAATCTGGATGCTATCATTTCAGTTGGCTATCGTGTAAATTCCAGCAAGGCTACTCAATTTAGAATTTGGGCAACCAAGACCTTGAAAGAATTTATCATCAAAGGTTTTGTTTTGAATGATGAACGCTTGAAACAAGGACAGACAGTTTTCGGACAAGATTATTTCCGTGAACTTTTAGAACGAATTCGCTCTATTCGTTCTAGCGAGCGCCGAATCTATCAACAAATCACGGATATCTTTGCCGAATGTGCCATAGATTATGATCGAAACTCAGATATTACTAAAAATTTCTATGCTATGGTGCAAAATAAATTTCATTATGCAATTACTGGAAGTACTGCTGCAGAAATTATCTGTCAACAAGCCGATGCTAGTAAAGAAAAAATGGGATTAACTTCTTGGAAGAATGCACCTGATGGACGAGTGCTCAAATCAGATGTAACGGTAGCCAAAAATTATTTGCAAGAAAAAGAAATTCGACAACTAGAGCGAACAGTTACAGCTTATTTTGATTATATTGAAGGTTTGGTTGAGCGCCGTAACACTTTTACCATGCGAGGATTGGCAGATAGTATTGATCGCTTTCTATCTTTTAATGAGTACGAAATTTTAGAAGGAAAAGGAAGTATTTCCAAGAAACAAGCAGACTCAAAAGCTATCCAGGAGTATGAAAAATTTAACCGAACTCAAAAAATTCTATCGGACTTTGATAAACATATTCTGAGGATAATGAGAGAAAGTTAATGTAAAATTTTTATATAGTTTCTTTTTTGCTAATAGAAGATACTGAAAAAAATCAGATGTGCTGAATCAAGGCCTATCTTCTACATACTAATTTTATTTAAAGATATTAACTAGAAAGGACAAACACATGTCTAAAGAACTTTCACCTAAATACAATCCAGCCGAGGTTGAGGCTGGTCGTTACCAAAAATGGCTTGATGCTGATGTTTTCAAGCCTTCAGGAGATCAAAAGGCTAAGCCTTATTCAATCGTGATTCCACCACCAAACGTAACTGGTAAACTTCACCTTGGTCACGCTTGGGATACGACTTTACAGGATATCATCATCCGTCAAAAACGCATGCAAGGTTTTGATACGCTTTGGCTTCCTGGTATGGACCACGCTGGTATTGCCACTCAAGCTAAGGTTGAGGAGCGCTTACGCGGTGAGGGTATTACGCGTTATGACCTCGGACGTGAATCTTTCTTGACGAAAGTCTGGGAATGGAAGGACGAATATGCCACTACTATCAAGGAACAATGGGGCAAGATGGGGCTCTCTGTAGACTACTCTCGTGAGCGTTTTACTCTTGATGAAGGTTTGTCAAAAGCTGTTCGCAAGGTCTTTGTGGACCTTTACAAGAAAGGTTGGATCTACCGTGGTGAGTTTATCATCAACTGGGACCCAGCAGCTCGCACAGCCCTTTCTGATATCGAGGTGATTCACAAGGATGTCGAAGGTGCCTTCTACCACATGAACTACATGCTGGAAGACGGCTCACGCGCCCTTGAAGTTGCCACAACTCGTCCTGAGACCATGTTTGGGGACGTTGCCGTTGCGGTCAATCCAGAAGACCCACGCTACAAGGATTTGATTGGTAAAAACGTCATCCTTCCAATCGCTAATAAACTAATCCCAATCGTTGCAGACGAACATGCCGATCCCGAATTTGGTACTGGTGTCGTGAAAATCACACCTGCCCACGATCCAAACGACTTCTTGGTTGGTCAACGCTATAACTTGCCACAAGTTAACGTCATGAACGATGACGGAACCATGAATGACTTGGCCTTTGAATTTGCAGGCATGGACCGTTTTGAAGCTCGTAAGGCAGTCGTTGCTAAGCTGGAAGAAATCGGTGCCCTCGTTAAAATCGAAAAACGTGTCCACAGCGTTGGTCACTCAGAGCGTACAGGTGTTGTGGTTGAACCTCGCTTGTCCACTCAGTGGTTCGTCAAGATGGACCAATTGGCTAAGAATGCTATTGTCAACCAAGACACAGAGGACAAGGTAGAATTCTACCCACCTCGTTTCAACGATACCTTCCTCCAATGGATGGAAAATGTTCACGACTGGGTCATCTCTCGTCAGCTCTGGTGGGGGCACCAAATCCCTGCTTGGTACAATGCTGAGGGTGAAATGTATGTCGGCGAAGAAGCTCCAGAAGGTGACGGATGGACTCAGGATGAAGACGTCTTGGATACTTGGTTCAGTTCTGCCCTCTGGCCATTCTCAACCATGGGCTGGCCTGATGTCGACTCAGAAGATTTCAAACGTTACTTCCCAACTTCAACCTTGGTAACAGGTTACGACATCATCTTCTTCTGGGTATCTCGTATGATCTTCCAATCCTTGGAATTCACTGGTCGTCAGCCATTCCAAAACGTGCTTATCCACGGTCTCATCCGTGACGAGCAAGGACGCAAGATGTCTAAATCTCTTGGTAACGGAATTGACCCAATGGATGTCATCGAGAAATACGGTGCCGATGCCCTTCGTTGGTTCCTTTCAAACGGTTCTGCACCAGGACAAGACGTGCGCTTCTCTTACGAGAAAATGGATGCTTCATGGAACTTCATCAACAAGATCTGGAACATCTCTCGCTACATCCTCATGAATAATGAAGGATTGCCCCTTGAGCAAGCAACTGCCAATGTGGAAAAAGTTGTCAACAAGGAAGCTGGAAATGTCACTGACCGCTGGATTCTCCACAACCTCAATGAAACTATTGGAAAAGCAACTGCCAACTTTGATAAGTTTGAGTTTGGTGTGGCTGGTCACATTCTCTACAACTTCATCTGGGATGAGTTTGCGGACTGGTACGTTGAGTTGACTAAGGAAGTCCTTTACAGCGATAATGAAGAAGAGAAAGTCATCACACGCTCTGTTCTCCTTTATACTTTGGATAAGATTCTTCGTCTCCTTCACCCAATCATGCCATTTGTGACAGAGGAAATCTTTGGACAAATCTCAGAAGGCTCTATCGTGACAGCAGAATACCCAACTGTTAACCCAGCCTTTGAAGACCTTGCTGCTCACACTGGCGTGGAAAGCCTCAAAGACTTAATCCGTGCTGTTCGTAATGCGCGTGCGGAAGTAAACGTTGCTCCAAGCAAGCCGATCACCATTCTTGTTAAGACAAGCGATAGCGACTTGGAAGCCTTCTTTAACAGTAATGTCAACTACATCAAACGCTTCACAAACCCAGAACACTTGGAAATTGCATCAACCATCCCTGCGCCTGAACTGGCTATGTCAAGCGTCATCACAGGAGCAGAAATCTACTTGCCACTGGCAGACCTCCTCAATGTCGAAGAAGAACTGGCTCGTCTCGACAAGGAACTGGCTAAATGGCAAAAAGAACTGGATATGGTAGGTAAGAAGCTCTCTAACGAACGCTTCGTAGCCAATGCCAAACCAGAAGTCGTCCAAAAAGAACGCGACAAACAAGCCGACTACCAAGCCAAATACGACGCGACCGTCGCACGTATTGATGAGATGAAGAAGTTGGTGGAATAAGGTTTTAATAATTATGAAAACGTTAGCAAATGCTAACGTTTTTTGCTATAATGAAATAAAACTTGGTTATTAGAGGGTAATGTGTATGATAGATAAATTGGTAAATATTTCTAAAAAGTCATTTCATAATTTCTCGTTTGATGAAAACTTGAGTAAATGTAATATTTTTTTTGGAACAAATGGGAGTGGTAAATCGTCATTATCAAACTGGATTTCAGAAAATCATGAGTCAGTAAAAAGATTTGATACGGATTACGTATTAGATAATGTTTATACAGTTGATTCACTATCTGGAATCAAACTATTAGTTGGTGCTAATAGAATCGGTATTGAAGAAGCAATTGGAAATATCAAGAATGCAAACCTCAATTTAGTTCAGTATAATCAGAACATAGATAAGCGGATTGAAGATTATAAAAATGAAGTATTTGAATTTATGGCTTATAATCTTTCTGAAGCTCGTGAACTTTTTAGAATGACCCGACAAATTAATCAGAAGCGAAATGCAAAGATAAATCCAATTGATGCTCTAAAAGCATGGGAAAATGATATTATTGATGCAGATTTTTCAAAAATAAGTTCTAGTGATTCAATTGAGTTGGAATTAACCAATCTAAAAAAAGAAAAAAGTGAAATTACGTTTGATACGAGTAGAAAAATAGATATTATTCTTACTGAAATTCAAAATATATTCACACAGAAAATAATTAAGCCAGATTTTCAAATTACAAAAAATTTATCTGAATGGTTAAAGGAAGGGTTACATTTACATAATGATGGTATAAACCAATGTAAGTTTTGTGGTAATCATTTTGATTATGAAAAAGTTCATGATAGCATTCAAGAAAAAATACAATCTCAATATTCTAAAGCAGTTGAAAGTTTAGAAAGAAATAAAATATTACTTGAAGGAATAAAAAATGACTTGTTTAGTCAACCTAAGCATATCATTGATGATAGGTTTGAGATTTTGAACTCAAATATATCAGAAATTATCAATAACATAGATGAAAAAATTGAAAATCCTTCTTTAGTTTTACCGTATACATTTGAAATTGAAGAAAATTATAACAAAGTAATTTGTAATATAAAGGCGGAGATAGGTAATCTTGATAAAGAGATATTTAAACAAGAGGCTCTATTAGGTGAAATTGAAAATGTTGCAAAGTCTTGGGTCGCTCAAAAAATATTGGAGAGATATCCTATTGATGAAGTTAGTGAACAACTCCAAAAGTATGAGGAACAACAAAGAGCTAATGAACGATATATTGAAGAGAATAAACAGTGGATTCAGGAAGTTGAGCCAGCAGGGAATTTACAGCCATTTGCAGACTTACTCAATCATGAATTTAGAGTTATTGGGATGAATATAGAATGTCAAATTGATGGAAATCATTATTTGTTAAAGCATAGAACTGACCCTTCAATAATTATTAGTACGAAAGATTTAAGTGAAGGGGAGAGGCGTTTATTAGGTTTTTTACATTTTTATTATGATTTATATTTAGAGCCTGGAAAAAGTTTAAAAAATAATGTTGAATACGTTATTTTTGATGACCCTATTACTAGCCTAGACTCAGATAATAGGTATTTTTTGACAGAGTTGATAAATATAATAATAAAAAAATTGACATCAATGAATGCTCAGGTATTTATTTTAACTCATTCTTCAATTGACTTTCATAATTTTGGCTTTGGTTTCAATAATAACTCACTTTTAAAAGCATTAATCTATAAAGATGAGCATGGAAACAGTAATATTCGAAAAGTTGAAACTCGTGAGAGTAAAAATTTTAGTGATTACTACAGAGCTAATTTCAAAACAATATATGATTTTGCTAAAACAAGTAATAGTAAACTTAGCACAGTTGACAATTGTGTGAGATTTGCAAATATGGGAAGACTGATTTTAGAATCACATGCAAGAAGTAATTATAGGTTAGAGTATGCAACCTCATCTGCAATAACTCAATTAATGAAATTTTATAATATTTCAGAAGAGAAAGAAGAGGAATTTCAAGGAATGTTAGATGTGATAAATAGCCTATCGCATGGTTTATCGTTTTATGACATAGATATAAACCAGATTTCCCCTCGTGAAATTAGAGATGCTATTAGAAAACTCATATCAATTATGTTTAGTTATGACAAAAATCATGTAATTGCAATGATTGGATTAGCTGATGATAGTAGAACTTTAGCAGAGATTGAATCTTGGTAACTATTCTATTTATCCACTAAGTCTTTGCTTCTTCTTGATTATGTTTAAGAAGATTCCCATCAAACTAATGAGACTGCTTTTTATGAATTTGGGTTTTAAGGCTTATTTGTCGGAGTCTATATGATTTGGTTTATGAGGTTTCAAAACGTGACTGACGTGCCTAAGATTTTGAGTAATTATATTATTAAAGAGGAAAAAGATGATGTATAGAACTAGAATGGAAAAAGGCAAAATAAAAAACATACAAAAAACTAAGGCGTTTCAAGGGGAACCTGTAAAACAAGAATATATAAGGGATGCATTTGAATTTAGTTATAGGATGGCATTTGGAGATGGTTTTCATAGAAATAAGCGTTCAGGTGGAAGTCATCATAGATCATCTTATGAAATTTTCGTTAATACATTTAGGGGTAAAATTGCGGAGTTTGTCGTAAGTGATTATTTTACTAGTCAGGGTAGAGTGGTGAGTCAGATCGACCTGTCCATCATGGGTGTAGGTGATTGGGACAGTGCAGATCTTTTGGTAGATAATATTCCAATTTCTATAAAAGCAACTAAGCATTTTGGTCAATTGTTATTGTTAGAAACAAAAGACTGGAGTAATAACGGGCAGTATATACCGAATTTATCTCATGAAAAACAAAGCCAGTATGATTATTTCATTTTGGTAAGAACTAAAGTAGATATTCCAGACCAAAATAATTCATTGTTTTATAAGGAGGAATTGGAAAAAATAATCTTTGAAAAACAAATTTTAGCAGAAATTAGTGGGGTACTATCAAATACCGATTTTGTTAATCAAATAATTAAATATAAATATATTATCTATCAAAATGATTTATTAAATGGCAAAATCTCTATGGATGCAGATAATTATTATGTGCATGTAGCAGAATTGGAGTCTATTGAAATGATATAAATTTATGATATACTAGATAAATTGAAAATAATTTTTAAGGAGCTAACATGACAAATTCTGTAAGTTCGAACCGACCTGAGAAGTACAACATTGCAGCTTTCTTCTCAGGTGTCGGGGGAATTGAGTTGGGATTTGAACAGACCAACGAGTTCAGAGTGGTGTATGCCAATGAGTTTGATAAGTATGCGCGTCAGACTTATCAGTTAAACCATCCAGATACCTATTTGGATGGTCGTGATATTCACGATGTTCAGCCGGAAGATATCCCAGCTGAGCGCGTAGATGTGATTATGGGAGGTTTCCCTTGTCAGGCCTTTAGCATTGCGGGTTATCGCAAGGGATTTGATGATGATCGTGGCGATCTTTTCTTTGAGTTGCTTCGCATGATTGAGGGATGTAAACCTCGTGCTATCTTTATCGAAAACGTCAAGAACATGGTCGGTCATGATCATGGCAATACCTTCAAGGTTATTCGTGAAGCCTTGACCGAGAACAACTACTTTATCAAGTGGAAGGTTCTCAACGGGAAAGACTACGGAAATATCCCTCAAAACCGTGAGCGGATCTACATCGTTGGTTTTGATACCAAGGAAGCTTATGACTTGTTTGAATTTCCAGAGGAAATCAAACTGACTACGACTCTTCAGGATGTGATTAACTTTGGTGATCAACTAGACGAGGTCTACTACTACCGTGAAGGCAAGCAAAATTTCTACGACCAGTTGAAGTTTGAAGTCACCAGTCAAGATACGGTTTACCAGTGGCGCCGCCAATATGTCCGTGAAAATAAAAATGGCGTTGTCCCTACCCTAACAGCAAATATGGGAACAGGTGGTCACAACGTTCCATTGATCCTGACGGACAGTGGTGAGATTCGTAAGCTGACTCCGAAAGAAACCTTTAACGTTCAAGGTTATCCTAAATCCTTTAAAATCCCAGAAGGAGTTTCTAACGGACAGTTATATAAGCAGGCTGGAAACAGTGTGGTTGTTCCCGTGATTAAACGTATCGCGGAAAATGTTGCCAAGGCTTTAAATGAAAGTCAGGGGCAATCTCAACTTGAACGCTCAGGAAAAATTGCCATTATCTACACCAAGATGAATGGACAATTTGAAGGGCAGTCTTATGTCAAGGACTTTGTAGATAGCTATGATCAAGCTCTTGAAAAAATCAAGTCTTATGATGATGGACTAGCCCTTCTATCAGATGAAGATTATTTAAAATTGGTAAAAAAACGAGGGAATCTCGAATTTTACAGTATTAATTAACGAATATATAAGAGGGTTAGTGAAAAACTAATCTTCTTTTGATATACTGAAAATAGAAAAGAGGGTGCTTATGTGGGAACATCTAAAGTCTGAACAAAAAGACAAATACAAAACCTTAATTACCAACTTCGCTAGTTTGAGCCAAGCTTTCTCTCAAAAGGCAGAATCTGAAGATGAGGGACAAACAGAGAATTATGTTGCTCCGATTGTTAATTCTAAATTTCAAGAAACAGTCTTCCAGAAGGCTTTTAATGCGGTTGGGGAAGATATTGCCAATACCTCCTATGATGCCTCTGTCGTTGTGGATGAAAATCATAAATACCTAGTGGGTATCAAGTCTTTTGGAATTAATTCGGGAGACCAAAAAATCGCTCAGTTTAAAAAAGATTCTCAATCTTGGACGGAATTGTTGGGTGATATCAAATTCCATGCAGATATTTCAGCAGATAAAGAAACAGCAGACAAGAAAAACTATCAACGCTATGAAGAGTTGGCACGAAAGATTGCGACTTTGAGAAATCAGAGAATCGAATCTTCTAAGGCACAAATCAAGGGATTTAGTTCGGACTCGGTCAATGTTGAAGCTGTTTATCACGTTCTTATGCCGACACCGAAGGGAGAAAATCCTAAGATTTTTGTCGGTGAAACATCTTATTTGCCAGTCGATATTGATAATCTGGTCATTGAAGGATCAACTACCAAAAACAATCCAACCAATTTTCGATTTACGGATGGACAACATCATTACAAGTATACAGCAGCTGATAGCCAGCTCCACATGACTTTTAACAATAAGGACATTGTTGTAGACACTTGGGACGTCCATTATATTGAAGATCCTTTTTCGCTATTTGAAAATCTCCATTTACTGACAGCTGAAAAGGATAAAGCTGAGATCTTAGAAACAGTATCTTGGGCTATCACAGATAAACATGGAAATGTGGAAGAAAACTCTGGTTTCAATGCCTTTAATGGTGGTTCAAAACTAGCTAAGAAAGATCGTCTGCCACGGATTCTAAAGATTCAGGAAAAATTCAAAGAAAGTCTGGCTCCAGAAGAACTAGCTTTTGTGACTTTTTCCTTAGAAGAAATTCTCTTGAAAAAATGGACGAGCAAGGAAGAAAAAGCTCAGATGAAGGCTATTCGTGAAGATTTGATTCACTTTGTCCACAAGACTGGCAATGAAAAGCTCATTAAAGAAATTGAGCAGTTAGTGTATCGTCCAGTTAGTGAAGTTTACATTCCTCTGCCTGACTCTAAGAACTTCCATGATGAAAGGCCCGATTTCTTTGGTTCTGGATTTGGGACTTTTGAACCTGGCACTAAAAAACTAGCTCTACCAAAAGAAGAAAGAACCTTTAAGCTACGATTCTTATCTTCTGGTGATGTCATTAATGCCTATATCAACCAAGAATCTGGTAAGGCAATTCAGTCTACCGATAAGCAAGAAATCCTCGGGAATTGGATTTTATGTGGTGTTTTCCAGTTGAAAGAACGAGAAGTCTTGACAGGTCAACGACTTAATGAACTGGAAATCAATGGTATTCGCTTGACTAAGTTTAAAAATGGGGAAATCGGTATTGAATTCATCTGGATTGATACCGAAAATCCACCTAGCGATGCCATCGGCTGGGTAGCAAAGAAATAAAAAGTTCGCTGTTTTTTGTTTTGTGTTTTACAGTTTTTTCTTGACAAGTCTTTCTTTTTTATGGTATTCTTTTTATGCAACAAGTGTTGCGCAACGAATGTTACGTGAAAGGAGTCTTATGCCGCCAAAGATTAAATTTAGTAAAGAGGCTATCATTGGGACAGCTTTACAATTGGTGAGAGAAGAGGGCATGGCTAGTTTGACGGCTCGAGCATTAGCGGAGCAACTGGGAGCCACACCAAGAGTCATTTTTGGGCAATTTGCCAATATGGCCGAGTTACAAGCAGAGGTTATTGGTGCTGCGGAAATGGTCGTGGTGGAGTATATTCGTAAGGCCTTAGAAGATGAGAAGCCTTTTCGATCCGTCGGGGTTGCTTATATCCTTTTCGCCTCAAAAGACCCCCAACTCTTTCAATTGCTTTTCCAAAATCCCAGCAAAGATCCGATTCGTCGCTTTCAAGATTTTCTTCCCATGAAGGATCATAGTTACCAATTGGTTCTGGATTCGATCGTCGCAGACTATCCTTTGAATGTAGAGGAGGCTGGTCGCTTGTACCAGCATCTATTTATCTACTCGCACGGGATGGCCTCAATGGTTGCTTCTGGCATTTATCAATTCAGCATGGAAGAAGTGATTGGATTACTGACAGAGGTTTGTCAATCTCTCATCAAAGAAATGGTAGGAAAGAAATGATTCAACTAGAAAATGTGCACAAAAGTTACGGCCAAACCAAGGTTTTAAAAGGGATTGATTTGCAGATTCAAGACCAGGATGATGTGGTTATCCTCGGTCCTTCTGGATCAGGCAAGTCAACTCTCTTAAACGTTCTGTCAGGTTTAGAAAAGGTAGACGAGGGACATATCCTCATTCAAGGACAGGATTTAGCTCAACTCACAGATACTCAATTGACAGCCTTTAGACGTGAGAAGATTGCCTTTATTTTTCAGCAGTATTATTTATTGCCTAATCTAACAGTCAGACAGAATGTAAAGATGGGGGCAGACCTGGCAAACAATCATGATTTTTTGCAGATTATCGAGGATTTGGGACTTGGAGATAAGCTGGACAAGTATCCGAGTGAATTGTCAGGTGGGGAACAGCAGAGAGTCTCCATTGCTCGGGCCTTGGCCAAAAAGCCAGAGATTCTTTTCTTAGATGAGCCGACGGGAGCCCTCGATGAAGAAACAGGACGCAAGATTCTCGACTATATCTGGGAGTTAAAGGAAAAGCTGGGCTTTACCCTCATCATGGTGACGCACAACCAAAATATTGCGAATATGGCAAGAACTATTATTCGTGTCAATAGTGGCAAGATTACCGAAGTTGTGACCAATGATCGGCCTCAGACTGCTTATGAGATTGGATGGTAAGCCATGTTTTCAGTAAAAGATATTCGAAAATTAGTTGTCGTCAGTATCATTGGGGCTTGTGCGGTCTTTGTGGCCAATCTCTTCTTGAATTTTTACCTTGATATCGAGCAGTTGGAGATTTCTAAAACTAATCCCATGATTCAGACCTACTATGACGCTCAGGTTTCGCTTTCTTGGATGGTGGCCATGGTCAGTGGAGTTGTCTTGTCCTTGACGTCGGTCCTTCTCATGTGTTTTTATATCAAACAATTTGTCGATGATCATAAGGAACAATTAGGAATTTTAAAGGCTTTGGGCTATAGCAATGGTCAGTTGGCTAAACGATTTTGGGCATTTGGGCTCAGTTTTGGTGCCGGAGCGCTTCTTGGCTATTCCGCTTCTTTTCTTATGATGGGGCATTTTTATGACTTTCGGAATGAAAAGGGGATCCTGCCAGAAATCACCATTCATTTTCATTGGCAGCTCTTGCTTGCTTTTGTGGTCCTTCCAACGGCATTTTTTATGCTTATCGCGGTTGGTTATGCTAGAAGACAACTACAAACGCCGGCTCTTCGCTTATTGAAAAGTCCCCCAACACCAATCAAGGTCAAAAGGAGAAAGAGGGCTCCTAAGAAAGAGAAAGACTTCCTAAAAGAGCTGTCCTCGTCACTAATTTGGGGGAGAAAATCTATCCTGTTTTTTATAGTCTTTGGCTCTATGTGTTTTGCGGCCATGGTTCAATTGTCCTTTGGTCTAAGGGACTACACAGATGACATCATCCAAACCATGATGATCATGATTGGCTTGACCCTTTCTTTCTCTATTCTCTTTTTGTCATTGGGGATTGTCGTCTCAGAAAGTCGCGAAACCCTGGCTCTTATGAAGGCTTTTGGCTACACAGATCGTGAATGCCAAGGTCATATCCTATCTCCCTATCGTTTCTGGACCTATCTAGGATTTGTTCTTGGGACGGCTTATCAGTACGCTATCATGGAAATCTTGATTGGTGTGATCAAAGATACGGTTCCTGAAAAGATTGAGCATCACTTTGATGGGAATGTTTGCTTCTGGACTTTGATCGGTTTTGCTGTGGTTTATGAAAGCCTCTTTTATCTATCCAACAGAAAACTCCAAAAGCAAACCATCAAAGAAGTACTCTTAGCTGAATAAATAGAGAAGGTTGGATTCTCCAGCCTTTTTCTTATGAAACTCATTAACAAGAGAAGGATTTTTCACTATTCTTGGGAAAATGAAATAAAGGAAAGAAAACGAAGTTACTGGCAGGACCTGAAATGATCTTTTTACTTGGTTTGACGCAACAAATAATCCTTTATCTCTGTAGGAATCCTCTTGCAGTTTGTGGTTGGTATTGGAGTTGCAGCCTTGAGTTATGAATAAATCAATATACCTGTGGTCATGTTACACAGGTCTTTCAATTAGCTGAAATATTTCACCTTTATTTTTTCTTAACCTTTGACTATTCTGCAAAATTATCGTAAAATAAAGAGTACATGATAAAATGAGGTCAGAGTCTGTTCGCTCTGGCGATAGTAGTATAAATGAGGAGAAACGCTTTGGAATTAGAAGTATTTGCTGGGCAAGAAAAAAGTGAACTATCTATGATTGAGGTAGCGCGTGCTATCTTGGAACTTCGTGGTCGTGATCATGAGATGCATTTTAGCGATCTTGTAAACGAAATTCAAAACTACCTTGGAACATCAAACAGCGATATCCGCGAAGCCTTGCCTTTGTTCTACACAGAGTTGAACTTTGACGGTAGCTTCATCTCACTTGGAGACAACAAATGGGGGCTTCGTTCATGGTATGGTGTGGACGAAATCGACGAAGAAATCATCGCTCTTGAAGAAAATGACGACGATGAAGTGGCACCAAAAGCTAAGAAAAAACGTGTCAATGCCTTCATGGATGGCGATTCAGATGCTATTGACTACAATGCAGATGATCCAGAAGATGAAGATGCATATGAAGCAGATCCAGCTCTTTCATACGATGATGAAAATCCAGATGATGAGAAAAATGAAGTGGAAGCTTACGATGCAGAAATCAACGAAATCGCTCCTGATGACTTGGGTGAAGACGTGGATCTCAACGAAGACGACGACGAGTTTTCAGATGATGATGCTGAAAACATCGAGGAATAAAAGTTAGCTATTGACAATTATCTTATTTTTAGGTATCATATTGTTTGGGCACCTCTTTTAGAGGTCGGGGCTCCCTAGTTCTTAGGGAGCTATTTTTGTTTTTTCAAGAAGTTATCTTCTTGTATTTTAGTTGTGAATCTGGTGCAGTCGTTCCAGATTATTCTTATTAGTAGGGTCTTGTTTTCTATGTCCCTTCGTAGTTGACAAGACCTTGAGCATTTTAGAAAGAGGAATCTATGTCTACGAAATATATTTTTGTAACTGGTGGTGTGGTATCGTCTATTGGGAAAGGGATTGTGGCAGCAAGTTTGGGCCGTCTCTTGAAAAATCGTGGTCTCAAAGTAACCATTCAAAAATTTGACCCTTATATCAATATCGATCCGGGAACTATGAGTCCTTACCAGCACGGGGAAGTTTTTGTGACAGATGACGGAGCTGAGACAGACTTGGACTTGGGTCACTATGAACGTTTCATCGATATCAATCTTAACAAATATTCCAACGTGACAACTGGTAAAATTTACAGTGAAGTTCTTCGTAAGGAACGCCGTGGAGAATACCTTGGGGCAACTGTTCAAGTCATTCCTCATATCACAGATGCTTTGAAAGAAAAAATCAAGCGTGCCGCTCTAACGACAGATTCTGATGTCATTATCACAGAGGTTGGTGGAACTGTCGGGGATATCGAGTCCTTGCCATTTCTAGAGGCCCTTCGTCAGATGAAGGCAGATGTGGGTGCAGATAATGTCATGTACATTCATACAACTTTGCTTCCATATCTCAAGGCAGCTGGTGAAATGAAAACCAAACCAACTCAACACTCTGTAAAAGAATTACGTGGATTGGGAATCCAGCCAAATATGTTGGTTATTCGTACAGAAGAGCCAGCTGGTCAAGGAATTAAAAATAAACTGGCCCAGTTCTGTGATGTAGCACCAGAAGCCGTTATCGAATCGTTGGATGTCGAACATCTTTACCAAATTCCACTGAACTTGCAGGCTCAAGGTATGGACCAAATTGTCTGTGACCATTTGAAACTAGACGCACCTGTAGCGGATATGACAGAGTGGTCAACTATGGTGGACAAGGTCATGAACCTCAAGAAACAAGTTAAAATTTCCCTTGTCGGTAAGTATGTGGAGTTGCAAGATGCCTACATCTCAGTGGTCGAAGCCTTGAAACACTCTGGTTATGCCAACGACGCAGAAGTGAAAATCAATTGGATCAATGCCAATGATGTGACAGCAGAGAATGTGGCAGAGCTCTTGTCTGATGCGGACGGAATCATCGTACCAGGAGGTTTTGGTCAACGTGGTACGGAAGGTAAAATCCAAGCCATCCGCTATGCGCGTGAAAATGATGTTCCAATGTTGGGTGTCTGCTTGGGCATGCAGTTGACTTGTATCGAGTTTGCTCGTCACGTTTTAGGACTTGAAGGTGCTAATTCAGCAGAGCTTGCACCAGAAACAAAATACCCTATCATTGATATCATGCGTGATCAGATTGATGTTGAGGATATGGGGGGAACCCTTCGCTTGGGACTTTATCCATCTAAGTTGAAGCGTGGCTCTAAGGCAGCGGCTGCTTATCACAATCAAGAAGTGGTGCAACGCCGTCACCGTCACCGCTATGAGTTTAACAACGCCTTCCGTGAGCAGTTTGAGGCAGCAGGTTTTGTCTTCTCAGGTGTTTCTCCAGACAATCGTTTGGTCGAAATTGTGGAAATTCCAGAAAATAAATTCTTTGTGGCTTGTCAGTATCACCCTGAACTGTCAAGCCGTCCAAATCGCCCAGAAGAACTCTACACTGCCTTTATTACTGCAGCGGTTGAGAACAGCAATTAGCAAAATCAGAACCTTTGAGAAGAATCTCAGAGGTTTTTTGCTTGCATATTTAGGATAAGATTTGCAAAACAAAAATATAGTGATATAATTAACATAACAACAATTGAGGAGGAACTACAATGAAAAAAATCACACTATTTGGTTTGTCTCTAGCTGGTCTAGCTTTACTGGCTTTTCCACATTCAGGGCAGGCATTTGAGCTTAAAGAAGAATGGGTTGTTAAGTGTGGAGTACAGTATCAAGATGGCAAGATTCTTCGGTTTAACAATGGTCATGAAGTGGATATCAAAGTCTTGGATTTTCCAAAAACTGAGAAAATCGAGTGGAATGTTAGTCTCAATGGTCAAGATCAGACTGTCAATTTCTTAGGTCAAGAAAAGGACAAGTCTATGATGGGTGTAGAAGGGCGTTACCTGAATTTCTATGTTCCATATGGCTATAGAGGAGATATCAAGGTCGAGGCTAAGAGCGGAAACGAAGTGAAGACCTGGTCAACGAAAGTTGTGGATGATATTCATAATGATAGTGGAAAGAGAGGCTACTATCGTATTGAAGAATCAAATGATCAATACACCTACCTTGATGCTAAATGGGATTATCAAACCAAGACTTATACTGCCACCCTACCAGAAACTGTCAATGGTCAAAAAGTATATGCTTGGGCAGACTATGACAATGGTGAGTTGAAACTTGAAAAACAAAAGTCTATTAGTCATAAATATGATGGAGGATCTTTCAAAGAACTTTATCCGATTGTGAAAGCAGAAAGCTGGCTAAAATCAAACCAAAACTGGTACTATCAAAAACAAGGTCAATTAGTGGAGAAGGATTGGGTTAAGGACAAGGGAACTTGGTACTTTATGAACGATAAAGGAGTCATGTTCAATCAAACTTGGCTCTATCAAGGTAGCAACTGGTATGCCTTTAAATCATCGGGAGCCATGGTTGCTAGTGATTGGCTTTATGATCAAGGCAAGTGGTACTATTTATCAACTTCAGGAGCCATGAAAGCAAGCACTTGGGTTTATGACAAGGGAGACTGGTATTATGTAAGTTCTTCTGGTGCCATGTTAGCGAATGATTGGGTCAAAGATAATGGCAAGTGGTACTATCTAGCTTCATCAGGTAAGATGCTTCGTAATACCTACACACCTGATGGTTACTACGTTGGCAACTCAGGTGCCTGGCAATAAGAATAATACTCTTCGAAAATCTCTTCAAACCACGTCAGCTTCATCCACAACCTCAAAACAGTGTTTTGAGCTGACTTCGTCAGTTCTATCTACAACCTCAAAGCAGTGCTTTGAGCAACCTGCGACTAGCTTCTTAGTTTGCTCTAGTATAAGAAGTCCTTTTCCTTAAAGGAAGAGGCTTTTTACTTGCTTTTCTGCTGCTTCCTCATTTGTCCTAAAGCCTTTTTTGTGTTAAAATGAATGGTATGAAAGCTAAAAAAATGTGGATGGCAGGTCTGGCTCTGCTTGGTATTGGGAGCCTTGCCCTTGCTACGAAAAAAGTTGCAGATGACCGTAAGCTCATGAAGACTCAGGAAGAGTTGACAGCGATTGTACGAGACCATTTTTCAGACATGGGGGAAATTGCGACCCTCTATGTTCAAGTTTATGAAAGCAGTCTAGAGAGCTTGGTTGGTGGCGTCATTTTTGAGGATGGCCGTCATTATACCTTTGTCTATGAAAATGAAGACCTAGTCTATGAGGAGGAAGTCTTATGATACAACCAGCAAGTTTAGAAGAATTGGCATCTTTGGTGGAAAAAGAGGGCAAGAAGGTCTTTCTTTTTGTGGCAGACTGGTGTGGCGATTGTCGTTATATCTATCCTGTCTTACCAGAAATTGAGGAGACCAATCCAGAGTTCACCTTTATTCGAGTGGATCGAGATCGGTATATGGATTTGGCCAAACTCTGGGATGTTTACGGAATTCCTAGCCTTGTTGTTCTAGAAAAGGATAAGGAAATCGGCCGTTTTGTCAATCGCGACCGTAAAAGCAAGCAACAAATTAACGACTTTTTAGCAGGACTGAAATAGGAGAAAAGGAAACAATGATTTTTACATATAATAAAGAACATGTCGGTGATGTCCTTATGGTCATCGTGAAAAATAGCGGAGATGCTAAACTGGATGTAGAACGCAAGGGCAAGGTAGCCCGTGTTTTTCTCAAAGATAATGGGGAAACAGTTGCTTGGAATATTTTCGAAGTTTCAAGTTTATTTGAAATTGCAGAGCGCGGTCAAGTCTTTTTATCAGATGAGCAAGTAGCTCGTTTGAACCAAGAATTGCAGGCGGAAGATTTTAAAGAAGAAATTGTCAATGACAAGGAACCTAAGTTTGTTGTTGGTGAAATTGTCGAGATGGTAGCTCATCCAGATAGTGACCACCTCAACATCTGCCAAGTTGCAGTTGCAAGTGACAAGACAGTGCAAATCGTAGCAGGGGCTCCCAATGCGCGTGTGGGATTGAAAACCATTGTGGCTCTTCCAGGAGCTATGATGCCCAAAGGCAATCTTATTTTCCCAGGTGAGCTTCGTGGTGAAAAGAGTTTTGGCATGATGTGTAGCCCTCGTGAATTGCATTTGCCAAATGCTCCGCAAAAACGTGGTATTATTGAATTATCAGAAGACCAAGTTGTTGGAACTCCATTTGACCCAGCTAAACACTGGACTGCCTAAGAAGTTGTTAATATCTGATAGACTAGATAGAAGGAAATAAGATGGCAAAAAATGTTGTGATTACAGGGGCGACATCAGGAATCGGTGAAGCGATTGCGCGTGCTTATCTGGAGCAGGGTGAGAATGTTGTTTTAACAGGACGACGGATAGACAGACTAGAAACCCTCAAGTCGGAGTTTGCAGAAACTTTTCCAAATCAAACAGTTTGGACTTTTCCACTAGATGTCACGGATATGATCATGGTCAAGACTGTCTGCTCCGATATTCTAGAAACGATAGCTCAAATTGATATCTTGGTCAATAATGCTGGACTAGCTCTTGGCTTGGCTCCCTATCAAGACTATGAGGAGCTGGATATGTTGACAATGTTGGATACCAATGTCAAGGGTTTGATGGCAGTCACTCGCTGTTTCTTGTCAGCAATGGTAAAAGCCAATCAAGGGCATATCATCAATATGGGCTCAACCGCAGGAATTTATGCTTATGCAGGTGCAGCAGTTTATTCAGCTACCAAGGCAGCAGTTAAGACTTTTTCAGATGGACTGCGAATTGATACCATTGCAACGGATATCAAGGTTACGACCATTCAGCCTGGAATTGTCGAAACAGATTTCTCTACAGTTCGTTTTCATGGTGACAAAGAGCGAGCTGCGTCCGTCTATCAGGGAATCGAAGCCTTGCAAGCTCAGGATATTGCAGACACAGTAGTCTATGTGACCAGTCAACCTCGTCGTGTGCAGATTACAGATATGACCATCATGGCCAATCAACAGGCGACAGGTTTCATGGTTCATAAAAAGTAAAAAATTTCCTCGAAAAGTTACAAATTTCTGTAACTTTTTTGATTTCCTGCGAATAGATAAGTAGGAGGAAAAAATATGTATAATAAAGTTATCTTAATCGGACGCTTGACGTCTACACCAGAATTGCACAAAACCAACAATGACAAGTCAGTAGCGCGCGCAACTATCGCTGTGAACCGTCGTTACAAAGACCAAAACGGTGAACGCGAAGCTGATTTTGTCAATATGGTCCTATGGGGCAGACTAGCAGAAACCTTGGCAAGCTACGCAACCAAAGGTAGTCTCATTTCCGTTGATGGGGAATTGCGTACCCGTCGCTTTGAGAAAAATGGTCAGATGAACTACGTGACCGAAGTACTTGTCACAGGATTCCAACTCTTGGAAAGTCGTGCCCAACGTGCCATGCGTGAAAATAACGCAGGGCAGGATTTGGCGGATTTGGTCTTGGAAGAGGAGGAATTGCCGTTTTAAACATTGAAAAGTCTGAGTTAGTCTCAGGCTTTTTATCTTTAGAAAGTCAGACTTTTTTCTTGACTATTTCTGACCAAGTGATACAATAGAACTATGAATTAGCACTCAGATATAAAGAGTGCTAATACTATCTATCTCATTATGGAGGAAATCAGATGTTGAAACCATTAGGGGACCGTGTGGTCTTAAAAGTAGAAGAAAAAGAACAAACTGTTGGAGGCTTTGTCCTCGCAGGTTCAGCCCAAGAAAAAACCAAAACAGCTCAAGTTGTGGCTACTGGACAAGGTGTTCGTACCTTGAACGGTGACTTGGTGGCTCCAAGTGTTAAAGCTGGAGACCGTGTCTTAGTTGAAGCTCACGCAGGTATTGATGTCAAAGATGGCGATGAAAAGTACATCATCGTAGGCGAAGCTAACATCTTGGCAATCATTGAAGAATAGAAGGAGAAAGTAAGTATGTCAAAAGAAATTAAATTTTCATCTGATGCTCGTTCAGCTATGGTTCGTGGTGTCGATATCCTTGCAGATACTGTGAAAGTAACCTTGGGACCAAAAGGTCGTAACGTTGTGTTGGAAAAATCATTTGGCTCACCCTTGATTACCAATGATGGTGTGACCATTGCTAAAGAAATCGAATTGGAAGACCATTTTGAAAATATGGGTGCTAAGTTAGTATCAGAAGTAGCTTCAAAAACCAATGATATTGCAGGTGATGGGACTACAACTGCAACTGTTTTGACCCAAGCAATCGTCCGTGAAGGAATCAAAAACGTCACAGCAGGTGCAAATCCAATCGGTATTCGTCGTGGGATTGAAACAGCAGTTGCTGCAGCAGTTGAAGCCTTGAAAAACAACGCCATCCCTGTTGCCAATAAAGAAGCTATCGCTCAGGTTGCTGCCGTATCTTCTCGTTCTGAAAAAGTCGGCGAATACATTTCTGAAGCCATGGAAAAAGTTGGCAAAGACGGAGTCATCACTATCGAAGAGTCACGTGGTATGGAAACAGAGCTTGAAGTCGTAGAAGGAATGCAGTTCGACCGTGGTTATCTTTCACAGTACATGGTGACAGATAGCGAAAAAATGGTAGCTGACCTTGAAAATCCATACATTTTGATTACTGATAAGAAGATTTCAAATATCCAAGAAATCTTACCACTTCTAGAAAGCATTCTCCAAAGCAATCGTCCACTCTTGATTATTGCGGATGATGTAGATGGTGAAGCTCTTCCAACTCTTGTTTTGAACAAGATTCGTGGGACCTTCAACGTAGTAGCAGTTAAGGCACCTGGTTTTGGTGACCGTCGCAAAGCTATGCTAGAAGATATCGCCATCTTAACAGGCGGAACAGTTATCACAGAAGACCTTGGTCTTGAGTTGAAAGATGCTACAATTGAAGCACTTGGTCAAGTAGCGAGAGTAACTGTGGACAAAGATAGCACCGTTATCGTAGAAGGTGCTGGAAATCCTGAAGCGATTTCTCACCGTGTTGCAGTTATCAAGTCTCAAATCGAAACCACAACTTCTGAATTTGACCGTGAAAAATTGCAAGAACGATTGGCAAAATTGTCAGGTGGTGTTGCAGTCATCAAGGTCGGAGCTGCAACTGAAACTGAGTTGAAAGAAATGAAACTCCGCATCGAAGATGCCCTTAACGCTACTCGTGCAGCTGTTGAAGAAGGTATCGTTGCAGGTGGTGGAACAGCCCTTGCCAATGTCATCCCAGCTGTTGTTGCCTTGGAATTGACAGGAGACGAAGCAACGGGTCGCAATATTGTTCTCCGTGCTTTGGAAGAACCAGTCCGTCAAATCGCCCACAATGCAGGGTTTGAAGGGTCTATCGTTATCGATCGTTTGAAAAATGCCGAGCTTGGTACAGGTTTCAACGCAGCAACTGGTGAATGGGTCAACATGATTGATCAAGGGATTATCGACCCAGTTAAAGTGAGTCGTTCAGCCCTACAAAATGCAGCATCTGTAGCCAGCTTGATTTTGACCACGGAAGCAGTCGTTGCCAATAAACCAGAACCAGTAGCCCCAGCTCCAGCCATGGATCCAAGCATGATGGGCGGTATGATGTAAGCTTTCTGTAGATAGCAACTTATAAAAAACACAAAAGGAGGGAATGCCTATTCCTCCTTTTTATGATATTCACTTCTAAATAGATTTGAGCTCTCCTAATTTATATGATAAAATAAGACTAGAAAAAGGAGAAGAACATGATCGATGTAGAAGAAATTCTGAGCAAAATGAACCCCAATCAGAAGATTAATTATGACCGTGTCATGCAGAAGATGGTCCAAGTATGGGAGAAAAATGAGCAACGTCCAACTATTCTCATGCACGTTTGCTGTGCCCCTTGCAGTACCTATACTCTAGAATATTTGACTAAGTATGCAGACGTGACCATTTATTTTGCCAATTCTAATATCCATCCCAAGGCAGAATACCATAAGCGTGCCTATGTGACTAAAAAGTTTGTCAGTGATTTCAATGAGCGAACTGGCAATAACGTTCAATACCTAGAAGCTCCTTATGAACCTAATGAATATCGTAAACTGGTTCGAGGTTTGGAAGAAGAACCTGAAGGTGGCGACCGTTGTAAGGTTTGCTTTGACTACCGCCTGGATAAGACAGCGCAAGTGGCTATGGATCTGGGCTTTGATTATTTTGGCTCAGCCTTGACCATTAGTCCTCATAAGAATTCTCAAACCATTAACAGCATCGGAATCGATGTGCAAAAAATTTATACAACCCACTATCTTCCAAGTGATTTCAAGAAAAATCAGGGCTACAAACGTTCAGTAGAGATGTGTGAGGAGTATGATATCTATCGTCAATGTTATTGTGGCTGCGTCTATGCAGCCCAGGCTCAGAATATTGACCTGGTTCAGGTTAAGAAAGATGCTACAGCGTTCTTGCTGGATAAGGATGTTGAAAAAGACTATTCCCACATCAAATTTACTGTTACGAAATTAGATATATAAATGAAAACTTGCCTCAAGGTAGGTTTTTTGCTAGTAGAAAAGCGATAGATAGAAATTGTTGGACCAATCTTTGAATTTCTAGTCCAAGGCTTGTGAGTCTTCAACAAGCCTTGGACTTTTAAAAAAATGAAGTTTTGCTCAAAAGAGCTTTTTAAATTAAAACGAGCAATTATCAGTTCAAACCTGTTTCAAAAGAAGAACGGATAAATTAATTGATGCTTTGTTTTTGAGTTAGGAAGTTAAGCACGCTAAACTGAGTCATAGGAATAAATTTCTTTATAGAAATGTGTTGCAACTCTGCTATAACGGAATATTCCTTTTTTGCATTTATACAACTTATTTAACACTATCTTTATTCTTGTGATATAATGTCAAATTATAGAGTGGAGGTCATTTAAAATGATTGATAAAGTAATTGAACAATATAAAAGTCATGATAATCTTGATATTCGAGTAGAATTGCATAAGAAGTATTCAAAAAATAAATTGGGATTTAATAATTGGATATTTTCCAACTACCAAATCACTGATGAAGTAAAGGTTCTAGAATTGGGATGTGGTACAGGAGAACTGTGGAAAAGTAATAGTGATTCTATAGATAAAATGAAACAGTTGATTGTTACAGATTTTTCTAAAGATATGGTAAAATCAACGAAGTCAGTTATTGGAAATAGAGACAAGGTCAACTATGAGATAATGGATATTCAAAAGATTTCTTTTGAGAATGAAACTTTTGATATTGTTATTGCTAATATGCTTCTACATCATGTGAATGATATTCCTAAAGCTCTCTCTGAAGTGAATAGGGTTTTAAAAACCGAAGGCATTTTTTACTGTGCTACATTTGGTGAAAATGGAGTTGTAAATTATTTGGCAAATTTATTTAAAGATGAGGTTAATCAAGATTTAGAAAATAAAACGTTTACTTTACAAAATGGCAAAAGGTACCTGAGTAGGTATTTTAACTCTGTCGATACATTACTCTATGATGATGAGTTACAGGTAACTAGCATAGATGATCTAGTTAAATACATCCAATCGTTTAAAGGAATTTCAGAAATAGGTTCACTAGAAGAGGAAATAATACGTAAAAGATTGGAAAGTGAGTTTAATAATGGTATGTTGATCATTCCTAAAGAATATGGTATGTTTATCGCTCGAAAAGAAAGTTAAGGGAATGAAAGTGTGAAAAATTACGGAGAAGCTTTTCGATATTTTAGAAAATTAAACGGATATTCTTTAGAGTATGCTGCAGCTGATTCTATATCAAAATCTCAACTCTCTAGGTTTGAAAGGGGAGAAAATGAAATTTCTCTTTCAACGTTTTTTGAATTATTATCAAATATCAATGTTTCGATAGAGAATTTTTGTAATTACCTAGAACATTATAAAAGATCGGAGTTTGATGATTTTTTGGTTAATTTATCTCCAAATTTTTATAGTTTGAATATTAAAGGATTGGAGGTAATAAAAAATGAGCAACAAAAGCTTTTTGAGAAGAGTGGGGAAAAAACTCATAAAATAAATACAATTATGGTTCAGGGATTATTAAATCAGATAGATTGTAATTATGTAGTTAGTAGAGATGATCTAAATTTAGTATATGACTATTTATTCCAGAAGGAACGATGGGAGTCCTATGAGATAACGCTGATTGGTAATTTATATCATCTTTTTGAGATAGATTATATTTACAGGGTCGGAAAAGAAATACTAGAGCGTACACATTATTATGAAAAAATCGGTAAGAATAGAAATTTAGTTGTGTCAGCTTGTTTAAATTTTTGGTTCTGTTGCCTTGAAAATTCACATCTAATATATGCAGACTACTTTGAAATGAAATTAAAAAAATTATTAAAAGATGACACAAAAGTTTTTGAAAAATCTACATTCAAATTTGTAGAAGGATATAAAATATACCTGACTGAATCTAAAGAATCTGGAATTAAACAAATGAACAATGTCATAAAATATTTTGAGTTTATTGAATCTAAAAGTATTGCTTTATATTTTCAAAAACGATTAAATGAGCTGGTAGATTAAACACCATTTTCTCTGTCGAGATATTGTTTTTAAAATGTTGTGCTAAATGATTGATGCTATGTGGAAATACAAAAAAATTTTTTTGATACGAAGTTGACCTGTATTTTTGATACTAATCATCTTCGTATTTTTTGTATTAAACGATATAAGTTTGTTGTAAACTTACAAGGAACAGAGACATTAAAAAATAACAGTATATCTATTTGTTTTATATATTTTACAAATTCTGCATAAATCTCTTTCTAGTAAGGTGTTGTAACTCTGCTATAATGGATTTATTCCTTTTTTGTTTTTACACAATTTATTTTACACTACCAAAAAACAAGGTCAGGATTTTGTTCCTGACCTTTGACAACTTTACCGATTCTTTAGTTCTACATAGCGCTTGTACCAAATGTTTACATAGGCTTCTGAGAAAGGACCTCGTCCATTGTTAATCCAATCAACAAGAATTTTGACATGTTCTTTTAAAATATAGTCCAAATCATCAGAATAATTCATTTTGCGTTTGTGACGCTCATACTCCTCAACGTCCAAGAGACGTTTTTCCCCATCTGTAAAAATTTTAACATCCAAATCGTAATCAATATACTTCAGTGCTTCTTCATCCAGATAGTAGGGGCTAGCCATATTGCAATAGTAGGAAATTCCGTTATCACGAATCATGGCAATGATATTAAACCAATATTTCTTGTGAAAGTAAACAATAGCCGGTTCTCGAGTGACCCAACGACGACCATCACTTTCGGTAACCAGTGTATGATCGTTGACACCAATAATGGCGTTTTCTGTTGTTTTTAGTACCATGGTGTCCCGCCAAGTTCGGTGGAGACTCCCATCATGCTTATAACTTTGAATTGTAATAAAGTCGCCTTCTTTTGGAAGCTTCATAACTAACCAACTTTCTACAATTTATAAGTTTATCGTTTACTATTGTACCATAAAATTACCTAAAATCTGTGAATTTTACATGAAAATATTAAAGATATTCTCTGAGAGCGCTTGCTATATCCGAAAAATCGTAGCCCTTTCGCGCTAAAACTTGGGTTAAACGCTGTTTAAGTTCGTATCCTTCATATTTTCGGGCATACTTGGCATATTGCTTATCAAGTTCCTTGAAGATGAGTTCCTGAGTCGTTTCTTGGTCAACTTGACTATCCAACTCGTCAAAGGCAGTTTTAGCATCCGAATAGGAAAACCCCTTGTTGGTCAAGTTCTGGATAATCTTATCTTGCAAGGCACGAGCTGGAAGTTTTCCTTCATATTTTTTCAATAGTTTATTAGCTACACGTTGAGCAACTTCCGAAAAATCAAATTCTTTTAAAATTTCTTCTGTAGTAGATTTTGAAATCCCTTTTTGAGCTAGTTTCTGAGTCAGTACATAAGGACCCTTGTCTCCTGAAAGTTGATTGGCATTGATGATAGCATAAGTGTACTGGCTATCATTAATCCAATTATCTTCTTTAAGATTAATAATGACTTGAGAAACGATGTTTTCATCAATATCGTATTTTTTCAGATATTCTCTGACCTCTTTTTCAGTACGTGCTTTAAAGGATAGGTGGTAGAGGGCTAGATTCTTACCATAAGAAAATTGGGCAAAGTCCTGAATTTCCTTCAATTCTTCTTCGCTTATCACCTTATCTCTCGATAGCATAAAACGAACAATTGTATCTTCAGTAATGTAGCATTTGTCACCACTATCAAGCTCCATCAGATAGAGTCTTTTTTTCTTTTCAAGTTTTGTGATTTTCATAGTTCTATTATAACTCAAAATGTGAGAAAAAGCTGAAACCCCTTGATATAGCCGTTTTTTGTCTCTTAATGATGAATTTTAAGGACTTTTTAGGAACTTTGTAGATTCTCAATGGCTTTTTCATAAAAGGAAGTCGCCTTTTTCTTATTGTCTTTGGATAGATGACTATAGATATCCATAGTCATTGAAATTTTAGAATGGCCGAGCCGTGTTTGGATTTCTTTGTAAGGAAGTCCTGCATTGAGCAATAGACTAGCGTGGGTGTGTCGAAAAGCGTGGAAACTTAAACGAGGACATCCAGCCAGTTTTAAATGCTTTTCTAGTCTAAATCGGAGCGCTCCAGCTTCTCTATAATTGTCAAAGGTATCAGAGAACACTTTTTCAAAAGTTACCCCTATTTCCCTACCTATTTGGGATTGTCTTGCTTTATAGAGCCGAAGCATGAGTACCGTTTTGGTATCCAGTGCTATTTCTCTAATGCTACTTTTACTTTTAGGGCTAGTGATTTCCTTGAGGGTGTTCAAAGTCTTGGTAACTGAAATACTACCGTTTTGTAGGTCAATATCAGACCATTTCAAGGCTAGACACTCACGAATACGCAAACCAGTCGCTAGAAGTGTCTTATATAGCACAGTATCGGAGAAATTTTTGTAAGTGTTTGGCAACTGATCCAGATAATCTAAGAATTTTTTCAAATTGTCGTCATCCAGATATTTCAGTTTTTGCCCTTCTTTGGGTTTGCGACGTGGGACGATGATATCACTAGCTGGATTTGAAGCAATGACTTGCAAGGAAACGGCATAGGATAATATGCGTTTATTTAGGGCATGGAGTTGGTTATATTGCTGATAACCTTTTCCTAGTTGATTGTAATCTATTGCCCACTGGTTTACCTGGTGCTGAATGATTGGGGGCGTCAATTTATCCAGTTTGTAGTCTCCAAAGGCTGGTAGGAGATACTTTTTTATGTTGTTTTTTGCCCCTATAAGGGTGCTATGTTTTACTGTATGGCAATAATTTTCTAGCCAGAGTTCCGTCAATTCCTGATAGGTAGTAACGTTAACGGCTTTTGTAACTGTTGAGCCGTTTTTTTCAAACTCTACCTTGGCTTGGATAGCCTTGCTTTTGAGCCTGTTCTTAGTTCTGTCTGAAATAGTTGTCTTGACTTTCTTACCTGTTACGGTATCGATACCAAGATAAACGCTGGAACGGTAAACTACTGATCCATCTTTCTTTTTGTATTCTGTAATTTTCATGGTTTTACTCCTTTTCCATCAGCAGGCAAGCAATTAGAAAAGGTTTTGAGTTTATACCATGCGAGGAGCTACGAGAATGCCCCTATTTTCGATTTTAAGCAGTCGGACGGTAAATTGTACCAGAATAGAAAACAAGGCGGATATGGTGCTTATATGGGATTTTTTAAAAGTCCATATATTGCAAGTAGTTCTATCTTAATGTGTCAGTGGTATTATACCAATTATTCGGAAATCCAAGTGTGTCCAATACAATGCCGGCTTCAATGGAGTGCGCTTTTTTATTTAGAGCTTTGGTTCTTTTAATAATAGTGTTATGTAATTGAGCGTATTGTGTGGAAGCAAGTAGGCATTGCAAGGCAAGAAAAACATAATATACAGATTGTCTTGATGTATTGGCATTGTTATTGTAATAGTGGAAATAAGCTAGTTGTGGAAGATTCTCACGACATTTATAATTGAAAAGTTTATTATTATGAGCAGTGATATTTCTAATTTCTAGTATATTTTTAATAATACTTTCTAAAGCCTTTCCACTTAAAAGGTCTTTACTAGGTCTATTTTGGATGTATTCAATATTTTCTTGTAAGAATGGTGATAAATCTCTAGCTATTTGATTTTTTATATCAGTGTTTAGATTTCTATAAAAGTTAAATGCTTGCCCTAATGTAAGTTCATTGATGATAACCCAGAAAGGAACAACGCCATGTTGTTTATAGTGGTGTTTTATAGAATTGTTTTGCTTATCCCTATTATAATCATTGAGTATTCTAGCTAATATACTGATTAAATTAGTAATTTGTGCTAGCCTTTTTGTATCTTTTTGTGTTTCAAAATTATTAATATCTAGATAAGCGTATGGTGTTGGATATGCTTCTGAAAAACGATATGCCAGTACGGATTTAAAGTGTTTTTCTGCATCTATAATTGCTTTTAAAAAAGCTGATTTAATTTCTTTATCGTAAAAGTGTGTTGCAGCTATTTCTCTAAAGTCTGCACCAGTTATAAATTTATCTTTTGATGTTTGAAAAAACTTACTATATCCGTTGACGACGTTGTAATAGTTGTTAGTTAGAAGGTATCTTTTACATTCTTCTATGTTATCTATTTCTAAACCTCTAGACTGGAGAAGTTTTATTTGTTCATCTAATGTTTGAAATGGTTTCATATATGTTCCTTATATACAAAAACACCACCTAGTAGAACTAGGCGGTGTTTCGCGTACTCTGTTCCCTTGGGAGCAGAAACTCTTCTCATTGCCTAATAATACTGTAATTTTTAGTTTTTGTCAATCTTTTTGGTTTGTTTTTTAAAAATTTTTGAGTATCGAAAAATCTCAACGCTGGGAAAGTTGCTTTTATTGCATTGTCAGACAAGTCAGCAGTAGCAGGCTTGTCTTTTTCTATTTGTCAATTTTGCCGTTTTTTGCACTTTGGTCTGTAAAATCGGCTTTCTATTCTTCAATTTTCCCTGTTTTTGCACAATAGACCGTAGAAATAGGGTTGCTATTGGGGAATATGGGGGATTTTTATAGAATTTTTTCAAATACCATAGTGGTTATTTGTTCTGAGAAAATACTCTAGCAATATCTAATAGTTTTTCTCTATCATCATCTGATAAAAAGAAGAAAATTGATAGAAGTTCACTAGCCTCATCATTAAGGTAAGAAATAGCGATACTTAAAACCGATAACTTACCTAAAACATTTTGGGTTTGCTTTTCAATCGCTTCTTGATATTTTATTTTTAAATCTTCCTCGTCTATGAACGAATTTTCTGAAAGGAAATTTTCAGTAAATTTTTCAGTATTAAAAGATTCTTTAATTGAAGAAATCAGTTGTTCTTGGGAGGTGTATCCAGTTAAAAGTAAAAGTTTATCAAAACCTTTTGAAAACCTTTTAGGGTCAATATCTCCAGTGTCATTGGATTCCTGTTCAAAATCATTAGTAATTCCTAATAGATGACCAATGCTTACTTTAAAATGCTCTGCTAATTTTTGTAAGTATTCATATTTAATTTTTAATTCTTTTTCTTTTTCCCAGCGGGATATCGTCATCTCTGATACTCCAAGAAGTTCAGCAAGTGTTTTTTGGGTGTCCCCGTTTTTTTTTCGTAACTCTTGTAATTGGTTCATTGTATATTACCTCAAGATAATTATAACATAAAAAAATATTTTTTAACAAAAATGTTAGAAACTCTTGACAACTAACATTTTATTTAGTAGAATACAGGAGAACTAACAAAAATGTTAGAAAAGAAAGGAGAAACTTCATTGCTTATTACCTCAACACAAGCAAAAGCGATTCGCCGAAAGCAGGCAGACAAGAAATTGACTGCAAAGCAAGCAGGCGAAGAAATCGGAGTTACACAAGTTACCTATCGAAAAATCCGAGACGGTGGCGAAGTGAAACCGAGCATTTACCAAAAAGCCATGCAGTGGCTTGCTGAAGATTATTAGAAAGGAGCGAACCAATGGAACTGGTTTACATGGATGGTAAGAAAGAGCCATACACCACGAGCGAGATTATCGCTGAATGTGCCGAAGTTACTCATCACACAATACAAGAACTTTTGAGAAAGCATAAAGCTGATTTTGAAAACTATGGAATTATCGCATTTGAAATGCGTAAATTAGACGGACGAGGGCGACCGCTGAAAATTTATCGTTTGAACGAGCAACAGGCAACCTTGCTGATCACTTATCTAAAGAATACTGAACCAGTACGTCAATTTAAAATGAACCTAGTCAAAGCCTTCTTTGAAATGCGTGATGAACTTTCTAAACGTTATCTTCAAAGAGAACTGGAAAAGCCTAAGCGCAAAACCTTAACCGAATCTATCAAATCATGGGAGAAAGCACCCAAGCATGCCTATAGCACTCTTACAAACCTACTGCTAAAGGGAGCGACTGGGAAAAACAAAGCCCAACTCATGCAAGAGCGAGAAAGTGAAAACGGTATTGACAGTTTAACAAGCGCGGAACTGACAAACTACCAACGTTTGGAAGATATGGCAATAGCTATGATTAACTTGAATAGGGGATATTCAGAAATTAAGGAATTAATTTTTAAAGCATAGGAATATAGAAAATGGAAAATGAATTTAAGACAGTTACAAATGCCAAGGGTTTAGAAATTCCCAAGTATCCCAAGGATTTTAAAAAGCTAGTTGAGAAAGACAGACAACTAGCCGAATATCTTTGTATGAACTATGAGGACTTAGAAAGTGAAGACCTTGGCGCATTTCTTGAAACGGTGGAGCAGGGGCTCAGCTGGATTCTGGATCTTATCGAAAGTAAAGACTTGCTTTATAGCCCCCAGACAGGGAAGAAAGCATGAAAAAGGCAACAAAAAAAGTCACTTGCGGAGAGTTTGGCGACCGAAGCAAGCGACAAGATTCAGGGTATAGATATTTTTTCTATACCTTGATTATAGCATAGAAAGACAAGGTATACAATGGGAAAACAACATCAAGCAGTAAAATTCAAGGATATTGCTGAAAAATTGTCCGAATTAGAGGGCAAAAATTTAGAAGAAATTGCTGGAGTATTAGGCTATCGCAACTTGGAGAGTTGCAGGGTCAACCTTTACAATCTGAGACAAAACAAGCGTCTAGGATTTGAAGTGGAAAAAGGGGTGTACTCCAAGTTCGCACTCTTGGACGATTCGGTAAAAGAGGAACTGGAAGACAAGGAATTGTCAGACCGTGGGCGCTATTTGAAGAGCGTAGACCGCTATAAGGCAATGCTAAACGCCTTTTCTATCGCCTTTGATAGCACGGTCAAGGCGGAAACCAGACAAAAAGCAGAACACGACGGCTTGAAAGCCTTGGACAGAATCCCAGATAAGCACTACGCCCTACTTTATGACATGATGGAGAGCTAGGGATGGAAGAAAAGACACATTTTGCTAGATTCATGCGTCGAGGGATGGAACTAGCAAGGCAATTACATAGTAAAGAAATTCAACGTGAAGAATTTGATAGAGCCTGGAAAAGATTAGGCGATCAAATCGAAAACGAAACGAAGAAAAACTAAGAAAACCGAAGTGCAGGCAAGCAATTAGAAAAGGTTTTGAAATCAAGTGCTGACACGGTGACTCTAAGCACTTGTTTAGCAAAAATGTGGGTGATTACCCACGAAACATCACTACAAGCGTTCGTCAACTTGGGGCAAATGCCCAGCGTTTGGAGTGATGGTAATCGTGTATAGGAAACAGGCAAGAAAAAGGCACAGGAAAACAATATGACAGTAAACATAAAGGAAATTCAAGAGCAAGGTGGCAGACTTGGAGATGTGCTCCCCAGAATTGAATTAGTAAGACAGTTGAGCAATTCGCTGATAATGGCGAAAAATAACGGAGCAGATACTGCTATCTTATCAGGACAGATGAAAGAGGGTTTGGCCGTTATTCGTGACCAGATGGAACAACTCTATAGAGAATTAGACGGGATTGCAGTTTATCTCCTTAATTGTGAGAATTTTGAAGAATTGGGGTATAAGTCAGATGATAACACCAGACATAAGAAAAATGACACAAACAGAATTTGATAACTTCATGGCCGATTTAAAGGTAAACAATCCGAATTTATTCCAGTTTATTGTTGATTTTATCAATAAAAAAGTAACCGTTCAAGAAGTTGAAGCTTTCCAAAAGATGGAGCCTGAAGTGCAACAGTTATATATCAAGAATTACAAAGCGAGGACATAAGATGAATGAGTTAAATTTAACCAACACACAGGCACTTATCTTTTCCGGGTTACTCATTGGCTTGCTGATTTATTTAAACCATCGAGATCGTAAAAAAAGCGCCCAGATTGATCGAGAAAATAGACAGATGAAAGAAACACCTAGCGAGGGTTTAAGCCCTGACTATGGGCGGTATATCCAGCTTGCAGGCATTAAGCCGTGGAGGTGATGATATGTTTGAAAGGATGATTGAAGAACTTCAAATAAAAATATTAGAAGCCTTAGAACGTTACCTAAAAAGTCATGAGAAAATACCTCCCCGAATCATTGGACTGATTTCCGCAAAACGAGTACAGGAAGAGTTAGATATAAAATATTTGACCTTACAAAAATGGGAAAGAATGGGCTTGAAACGTTATCAGCCTCCAGGAGACGATAGCAGAAAAGTTTATTATAGAGTGGACGAGATCCGTAAGTTTATGGGGGTGGGAGAATGAGAGTGATAGAGTTAACCTTATCAAGTGACAAATTGGCCTTATTTGGTTTTCTTAAGTCTACCCCTACCCAAGTTTGGAAGAATGGTGAACACTTCAAATTTATCTACTTTGAACCGATTGGCGAAGCGCTGACGAATTTCCACTATAAAGGCTTGTATGTGACTGTCAAAGAAGAAAAAGAGGAAGTAGAGGGCTGGAAATTAATTAGAGACTTGGAGATAGTTTTGGCCAGTCCTGACCTGCTGACGATTCTGAAAGAATTAGAGGTAAACAAATTGACAGAGCAACGGCAGGGGCATGGAGTGGAGTTAAAAGGCTGGGTTTTTGACCTGATTTGTAATGGTATTTATACCAGGTATGAGACTTCGCTTTTTGTCCGCTTGCTATTTGTGAATGGCTACAGTTTTAGTCAGCTGGTGGATTTGTTTTCAGCGATCGTTAAACGCAAAGACCTAGCAAGCTACTTTCTAGAAGTAGCGACAAAATTCTATATGGAGGTGGCTTTTGAATAGCAATGACATTGTAAATAAAATCATTGAAGAGAATCAGCAACAAATACCGCCTACCGTGGTGGACTTGAGCCAAGCAAGGGAGACAAGTGAGGAAAATAATAGCCTAGATTTAACTCCTAAAACAAAAGGAAAAGGCTTTGTCATCACCTTGGACAATCTCAAGAAGATTTTGAGTGGGGATAGTAAACTAAAAGGGGCGATACAGTACAACACTTTTACATATGAAATTGACGTTACCAAGTCCATTAAGTTAAATGGTAGAACCTTGAACGGAGCAATCGATGACCTGATTATCAGAGAGATTAGGGCTTATATTGCGACTAAGTACAAGATGGATTATAAAAAAGGAGATATCTCTGATATCTTGGAAGTGGTAGCTGGAGAACATAGCTACAACCCTTTAAAAGACTATCTGGAATCTTGCGAAAGCGAGTATAAAGAGTTAGTGAATCAGCGTGATCCTTTTGATATTTTAAGGAATTATCTCAATATCAAGGATGATGAATATAACCGTATTATCATGGATTTGTTTTTCCGTGGAGCGGTTGCCAAGGTGTTTGACCCTACTGTTAAGTTTGACTTTGTACTGGACTTGACTGGACGACAGGGAGTGGGAAAGACCCAATTTTTTGAGGGGCTTTTCACTCACAAGTATTTTACAACTGTTGAGACCTTCACAGATAAAGATGACAAGGCTAGAATGGTAAGAAACTGGTGTGTATTTGATGATGAGATGGTGGCCAGTAAAAAGGCTAGTTTTTCAGAATTGAAGAAATTCATCACAGAAACCAAGCTAGAGTTTAGACCGCCTTACGCCTCCAGTGATAGGCGACTACCTAAGAGTTTTATTATTGTGAGGGCAACCAATGACCATGATTATTTGAACGACTTGACAGGAGAAAGGCGCTTTCTGGTTGCTGAAGTCCACAAAGACACCGCCTATAAGGGCAGGAAGTGGACAGAGAAAGACCGTAGACACTTTTGGGGTGCTATGGTGATGGCTTGGAGAGCTAACCAAGTCTTGAACCTGACAGACGAGCAGGAAAAGCTAGTAAATGAGGTTAGAAGCCGTTACAAGTTTGTTGATGAAACCCTTGAGGATTTGGAGCGCTATTTAGGCACTCCTTACCCAAAAAGAATGTATCAGTTCCCGATTACCGACAGGACGCGATGCTATTATATCTATGATATGATGAACGAGGGATACTATAGAAATAACAGGGGTGGAACAGTCGAACTTGACACAGACACCTATGGCGAACTGGTAGATAGGGACAAGATGACCATTAACCTATTTTTTCAAGAGGTGTATTTGACTGACAAAGTACCTCCAAAGGATAAGGCTAAGGTTAAAAAGTACATGCAAAACCGAGACGGCTGGGAACATAGGCGATCAACAAGATTTGGTAAAAGTATTAAACCAGCTTACGTTAAAAAAATGTAGTCAGTGTAGTTTATTTTTAAAAAGTGACTACATCTTAAATAGGAAGAAAACCCTTGATACATAAGGGGTTAGAAAAAAGTGTTGTTTTTACTATTTTACTGACTACACCCCTAAACCCTTGATATTATTGACTTTTATATAAAAATGTAGTTATTTTCTATTTATTAAAGAGTATATGAAGATAAGAGATAAAAGGCGTTTATTGTTTATTTTTTTGGGAGCAAGGTAACTACATGACTACGCATAGCGAAAAGCTTTGTGACTGTAAGGCGGAGAGCGTAGTCACTAGATATCCCAAAATGACTACACTTTTTTATGAACTTTAAGAATTTTTTTAAGAGAGGTTTAGAAATGAAAGTAGTTGAACCTATTAGAGATACTGATGACATCGAAAGAATTAAGGATTTTTTGAGAAGGAAGAATGAACGAGATTACGTATTATTCCTATTTGGAATTTATACAGGTTTACGAGTTAGTGATATTATTCCAATTAAAGTCAAACAAATCATAGAAGATAAAATTGAAATAAGGGAGAAAAAAACAGGAAAAATAAGACGTTTTCCAATTAATCAACAATTAAGAAATGCCTTAAATCAATACATTGATAATAAACAACTCAAAGAATATGATTTTTTATTTCCGAGCAGAAAAAGAGAGAATGGCAAGGGAGTAAAAATTTGTCATATTTCAAGAACCCAAGTGTATAAAATTTTAAAAGAAGCTGGGAATAAATGTGGGATTGAAAATATAGGAACCCACTCAATGAGAAAGACATTCGGCTATCATCATTACAAAAAGAATGGTGATATAGCTATTCTACAAAAAATATTCAACCATTCAACACCAGAGATTACACTTGGATATATCGGCTACACTCAAGACGAACTAGACCAGAGTATACTAACATTTGACTACTAAATAGCCGTTCTATTTTACATAATGAGAAAATGTAAATTCAAAAACAGAAAACAGGCCTATCCCCTTGATATAAAAGGGATTCTAAAAAGTGCTCGAAAGTCACAAAATAGAAGATATGTTAAATATATGGCGCCAAAAAAGAGAGGAAAAACAGATGAATCAAAGCAAAGATTACACTCCATTTCTACAGGATAACTTTATTATCTTTAACAAAAATGGTATAATAGAGATGAAGAAAATACCAGACTTTGGTAGCGTGGTATTTACTAGTCAAGATGGCAACATTGTCCAGATTGAAACAACAATTAAAGAAAGATAGCTGACTAGACAACTAGAGGCGTAACATTAAAGCTAAGTAGCTTTTTTGTTACGCCTCTTTTTGTTTTGAGAAAGAGGAATTAATGAGGAATAAAGACCCAGTAGAGAGTTGAAACCAATAAGCACAATCACAAAGAACCAAAAGAAATGAGGAATAAAAGAACATGGAAACATTACAAAATATTGAAACTAAAATTGACAAACTGATTGAACAGAATAAGAAAGCTATTGAGACGACTGAGGCGGAACTGGTTAAAGCAAACCAAGCTGTTTCAGACGCTCAAGCCAAACTTGTACAGGCTCAAAAAGAAATCAACTCAGAAAAATATGTTGAAGCAAAAGGTGACTTATGGACGGCAGAACGTACAAAGGAATTTCACGAAGGACGTTTGAAAGAATTAACTACAAATCCAATGATTTCTTACGATGAATACCATACTATGCTTACAGACATTTATAGATTGGCCGACGAACAACAAAATACTTTCTTTACCCCAGCAGTAGCCAAACTAATGGAAATTGTAAAGCTGGGTGATGAGTCCGCCAAAGAAGTTGGTAAAGTAAACGAGATAATTAGAAAACTTGAAAAAGAGATTTCTAAGAATACAGAAGATTATAAAAGGGACAAAAATGGTGCATGGTTTAGTGGGCCATTTTCAAGTTTATCTTATTCTCCAAGAAACGCTTTACATGCCTATCAAGATAATTTAAAAGAAATAGCAGAGAGTTTTAAGAAGGGTCAAGGTTAAAAAATCCCCCTCCCCCCTTCCATTTATCCCCCCACTAACAAATAGAAAGATGAGGTATATAGAATGACCTTACCTATTGGTAAGATTGATTTAAACGAATACGGGAAGCATTTAGCAGAAAAGTCTGCTGAGATTTATGAAGAGAAAACTAAACAAATTGAAGACGCTTGGGAACGTCAGAGACAAGGCTATATAGCAAGAGATGCCAAGTGGCAAACTGTCCTAGATCGTTCTGGTGAACTATTAAAAGAACAGAAGGAAAGAAAGAGAAATCAAGAGATTGAACGCTTGACGGAAGAGAAACGCAAAGAGATTGATAGAGAAGTTAGCCAGCGCTTATCAATGCCTGATGAACATCAGCAAAAACTCAACAAAGGAATGAGTGAAATGCTGAAAGATTTATTTTAAAGACTCCACAAAAAAATTAAAAAAATTTTTTTAATAAAGTGAGACGGAAAAATATTTTTTTTGTGAAAGAGATTAGAGTAACCAGGGTTAAGATGGGGGGGGGGGATAACCCCCTCCCCCTCGGAGCTTCAGGGCTTCACACCGTCACTGTACATTTTTTCTCGCGGGAAATTATTGGATTAAGAGAAAATAAGAAACTTGAATAACATGTTAGAACTTAGCAATCTAAAAAGTGTTATAATGTCTATATGGTGATATTGTATGACAAAAGATGAAATTAAAAAATATTTAGAAACAGATCTTGAGTTTACTTATAATGGTCGAGGTGCTTGTTTTTTATCTAGCATTTGCGTAGTTGGTTATGATTATGAAGGTCAGCAGTTTGATACAATCGATGAAGCTATGGAAGCCAATGTTTTTGATGGTAGAAGTTTAGTGGATATTTGGGATGATATTTTCCAGCAAATAAAAATATAATTTATATGTGTCAGAGGGAATAATGTTAAAATTTAATTTGATTGAAGTTGTGAACGGTTTTTACCATTACGAGGTCTTTCCTGAAGGCGATGTAAGCAGAAGGGAGATTTTTGAATTTAATCCCTCTACCCGTGAGCTAAAGCGAAATGATCCCCCAAGATATGGTTTTGATTATGTGTCAAAATGCATCATAAATCTAAAAAATGAAGACGGCAGCTTGAAAGAATCAGGACAAGTCGCTTGGTATTAAATGACTTGAACGACTTTAGAAAATAGAAAAAAGCGATGTTGAAATTAATTAAAATTTTTAATTCTAGTATTTTAGGTTATTGGTATATTCCTGAAAACCGTGACCCAGGTATGATAGAGATTGATGAGCTTACTGGTGAAGTTACAGTTGCTATCGAATCGAATTATGATAAAGAACTAGGTTATCCATACTATGCGAACAAGACTCGTGGAGCAGTGAAGCAGATGTTGGATAGAGGAGAACTACCAAACGAGAAATCTTTTATCTGGTGGTAATTTAAAGAGATAACAAAAATTGATTAAATGATGTTAAGTAATGAACTACTGGAAAAGGATAAGGGAATAAAAAAGTATGCAAATACCCCCTTTATTTTTGAACGTTTAGCCAAAGGAGCGTACTAATGGAGCTGGATAAGTTTAAAACGATGATGAACGTCAGAGAGCGGATGACTTACTTTCTACGTTTCCAGAGGATGGCAGGAAGTGAAAACCAAGTTAGTATCGATGAAGAAGCCTGGAAACTTGTCTTACCTGATCAGTGGAATTTGAGCGGTGAGCATGAAAAGGCAATCCGTGAGGGGTTGGAGATATTTGCCCACGACATCAACAACATAGAGAACAAGCGAGCCAGAAAATACTTCATTATCCATTATTGCTACATGAGGAAGAAAACAATGAGCGAATGCGTAGAAATGGCAGGTACTAGCTCCACTAGTTATCACCGATACAAACAGATAGCTGTTTTAAACTTTGCGAGAATCCACCAGAACAGAGAGCTAGAAGCATATAAGTAGGCAAATGTAGGCTGAGGCTTCATATTCGCCCCCTATTTTGCTTTGTTTCGTACTGGATAGCTAAATCACCACGGATAAACTAAAAGCCCTTAGAAACGAGTCTAGGGGCTTTTGTGAACCTATAAAATTATAAACTGCATCGCTGAGAAATTGGCAATAAAGAAATAGAGCGACAACTTGAATAAAATACAAATTCGGTCGGTTAGGTCTTCGTATTGCTATTGTAAAAAGAGGGAATTGTTTGATTTATGATACGCAAAAAAGGAACTGACTTAGGCGCCAATCTCATTGAGATTTTTGGGTGCCAAATCAATTCCTTTGATAATTTAAGTATACACCATTTTTACTAGAAAAGCAAATTGACTATCAGGAACAGACTGCTATAAATCACTATAAACCGTGTCGAATTAGAGGCATTTTTTACTTACTTTTATCCGCAGGAGCTAAAAAACGGAAGATATGCTATAATAGTACAAGGTAATAAAAAAAGCACGTTTGACCGTGCTAGTTTCTTGCCTGCTGAACTCATCATATAGTATAGTGGCTCCTTTATGGAGCTTTTTTTGTGAACATTTTTAGGAACTTTTAAAGAATTTAAAGAAAATATAAGGAAATATAATTTTCAAGAAAATCAGGAATATCAAGGCCTTTACTTACTAATGAAATATAAAAATCAAGCGGTAGCGGAATAACTCAAAATGTGATAAGATAGGGGTATGAATCTGAAAGTGAAACAAAAAATA
>NZ_CAUQWY010000008.1:0-59037 GCF_963521865.1 uncultured Streptococcus sp. | reverse complement strand
TAATCAAGGAGCTGTTTAGGTTAAATGCTAACCTGATGGCTTCTTTTATTTCTAAATAGTATAGTTGCTCAAGTAAAATAACCGTATGGGAGAAGTATAGAATGGAACGATTAGAAGATTACATTGCTTTTGATTTAGAATTTAATCAGCACGAAGGACAAACACACCTAATTCAAGTATCGGCAGTGCGTTTTAAAGATGGTCAGGAAATCGATGCCTATGATTCCTATGTTCATACCAGTGTTCCCTTAAAAAGCTTTATCAATGGTTTGACTGGGATTACGGCTGAGACCTTAAAAGATGCTCCACCAGTGGAGGAAGTTATAAAAGACTTCCAAGAGTTTGTGGGTTCTTTACCCATGGTTGGCTACAATGCTGCTAAAAGTGATCTACCTATTTTAGCGGATCATGGTTTAGACTATAGCCAGCAGTATAAGGTGGACTTGTATGATGAAGCTTTTGAACGTCGTAGTTCGGATTTACATGGTATTGCCAATCTCAAATTGCAAACTGTTGCCTCATTTCTTGGATTTCAAGGTCAGTCTCATAATAGCTTAGAGGATGCTCGGATGACGGCGCGTGTTTACGAGTCCTTTCTAGAGTCAGACCAGGCTAGAGAATTGTTAGGGGCAGAAAGTAGCCTCTCTAACAATCCTTTTGGGGGCTTGGACTTGTCTCAATTATTTGACTAGGAGTGCCTATGAAACCTGAAAAACCTAAAAATCTAGGTTTTAAGCAGATATACTTTAATCTAGATAAAATACTCTTTCTATTTTTCTTGACTTTTATGATGATTGAGTTTGTCTGGTTACCATCAAATTCTTGGATTGCTGGACTTTTGCTCCGTCAGACAGGTTATCTCTTTCTATCCTACAACAATATTTTTGCCATTATAACGGGTTCACCCTTTATTAGTCTTGCTTTATTTGTTCTGGTGATTGTTAATTTACTGGTCGCCTTTTACCAGATAGGACTTCTCTTTATTGGTGCTAGGCATTTATTATGCCATGAAAAAAGGACCTTGCTGGAGTACAGTCGCAAGGTCTTTCGCCAAAGTTTCTTGTTTATGAAGCAAGTGACGATTTCAAAAATGGCCTTTATTTTCTTTTATGTCATGATGCTCTTTCCATTGATTCGAAAGATTTTAAAGATTTATTACCTTAATAAAATTGTCATTCCAGACTTTATCGTTGATTATGTGGAAGACAAGTATTGGCTAGTAGGTATAGTGGTTACTATTCTTGCTTTACTTCTATTTTACATTTCAGTGCGTTTCATGTTTGCTCTACCTCAGCTTTTATTTGAGAAGAAAACAGTCAAAGAAGCTGTCAGATACAGTCTAGAGAAGACAAGAAAGCACTCCTGGTTTTATACTTGGAACTTGCTTTGGATTGTCGTCAAAACCTACCTATTTTTCATTCTTCTATTGATTCCAATCTTGGCAAGTCAGGCACTGATGGATGGTCTGACTCATAAGGAATCTCTTGTACTGGGAATTCTTAACTTTGTCTTGATTAAGAATTTCCACTATATGGCCTTGACTTACTTTCTCATTAAGTTTGTTTCCTTCTTAACAGGAGAAGAACTAGAAATCACACCAAGGAGAAAGAAAGACCACTGGATGAGATGGGGAGTGATGGGCTGTGCTTGTATCTTTTTCGCTCTTGAGGGGTATGTTTATTTAGAAGCTCCAGTTTCACATAAACCTTTAATCATTTCTCACAGGGGAGTATCTAATAAGAATGGTGTGCAGAATACCGTCCAATCACTAGAAAAAACTGCTCAGTTATCTCCAGATTTCGTTGAGACAGATGTTCAGGAAACAAAAGATGGCCAGTTTGTCATGATGCATGATGCCAATATCAAGAATCTGACAGGAGTTAATGCCAATCCTCAGGATTTAACCTTAGATGAATTAACCAAACTTGATATTTCAGAAAATGGTTATCATAGCAAGGTGTCCAGTTTTGATGACTATCTCAATAAAGCCAATGAATTGCATCAAAAACTTCTTATTGAGATTAAAACCAGTCGAAAAGATAGCCCAGATATGATGAAACGCTTTATGGAAAAATATGGAACGGTTCTTAAGCAGAATGGTCATCAAATGCAATCTTTAGACTACCATGTGATTGATCAGGTGCTAGCCTACGATTCTCAAATTCCAGTCTATTTCATCCTACCTTACAATAGTATTTTTCCAAGAACCAAGGCTACAGGTTACACCATGGAGTATTCAACTTTAGATGAAAATTTTGTCAACAAGCTTTGGAATACGGATCAGAAATTGTACGTTTGGACCATCAATAGTTCAGAGTCCTTTGAGAAATCAGTTCATTTGGGAGCTGATGGCATGATAACGGATGATTTGGAAATGATTCAAGACCAGGTTACTATTGCCCAAGAAGACCCAGAGTATACTGAATTGCTTTTCAAACAGGCCATGGAATTCTTTAATTTTTAATAAGCAAAAAGAGGAACAACTGTTCCTCCCACGGATAGGCAAGTATTCTCTTGAATGCTTGTTTTTCTTATGCTTAGAATGGCAATTTCCCAGCGAAAGCACCCAGTTTTTTCTTGGTAGTTTCATCGATTTGTTCAAGAGCGGAGTTGATGGCCTGAACGGTCATATCAGAAAGAGTTTCGAGATCTTCTGGGTCAACGACAGCTGGATTGAAGTCAATGTTGACAACTTTCTTATCTCCAGTCAAGGTCGCTTGAACAAGGTCTTGAGCAGATTTGCCAACAAATTGCATAGCAGCAAGTTCAGCTTGGCTTTGTTCCATTTGTTTTTGAAGTTTTTGTGCTTGGCGCATCATATTTTGCATGTTCATCATGGTGATTTACAGTTTCCTTTTATCTTATTTTCTTTCCTATTTTATCAATTTTGGGGTTAAAAGTCTAATGTTAGTATAAATCCTCCAACATTAAATTACCAAAGAGATTTTCGAAGAGCACGAGTCTGGAACATGAAAACAGCAGTTGATTTCAAGAAACAAAAAAAGAACAGCCAAAGCTGTCTTTTTATCATTATTTGAGACCGTATTTTTTGTTGAAACGATCCACGCGTCCATCTGCTTGAGTGAACTTTTGACGTCCAGTGTAGAATGGGTGTGAGTCTGATGAAATTTCCACACGGATCAATGGGTAAGTTTCGCCTTCGAATTCAACTGTTTCGTTAGAGCGTTTTGTTGAACCGCTAAGGAATTGGTAACCAGTAGTTGTGTCCATGAAGACAACTGGGCGATATTCTGGATGGATATCTTTTTTCATTTTGCAATATTTCCTTTCTGCCATGGTCTCTTTGCGAGCCATAGATTGTTACCATACTAGTCTATCAGATTCTGAAAAGTTTGGCAAGTATTTTATCAGTTTTTAAGTAAGTTTTTTAACTTTTGGTAGATGATTTCGTTTTCTTCTAGGCTATAGGAATTAGCACCGCTTGCTAGAGGGTGGCCTCCACCATCATGTTCCTTGGCGATTTCATTGATAGGATGGATTTTACTGCGTAAGCGAACACGGTAGTGGCCATCAGCCTGTTCTACAAAAATTCCCCAGAGACTGACGCTGTCAATCCGACCAGGAGCTCCTACAATAGCGGCAGTTTCAGCATCGGTAACATTGAATTGTTTCAAGACTTCTTGACTCAGGATAACACGAGCTGCACCATTTTCATCCACTTCCAGATGGTCGTAGATGTAGCCTTGAAGTTTAGCAATTTTGTAGCTCATAGTGTCCATTTTGCGAGTGAGAGCCGCAAAATCAAAGTTCTGTTCTCTTAGAGAGGCAGCCAGGCGAAGAGTCCGTGCAGTCGTAGAAGGATAAAGGAAGCGACCTGTATCACCAACAATTCCTGCAAAGAGCAACTCAGCAGCGCGATCTGACAAGGCCAGTTGATTTGTTTGGGCAAATAGGGTAATCATCTCGCTAGCGCTACTTGAACTAGTATCCACCCAAGATAGGTCACCGTAGACATCATCATTAGGATGGTGGTCAATCTTAATGAGAAAGTCACCTTGACTGTAGCGCTTATCATCGATACGAGCAGTATTAGCTGTATCACAGACGATGACAAGGGCGTCTTGGTAGACACTATCTTCAACAAGATCCATCTCAGCCATCCAAGTAAGAGTTGGTTCATCAAAACCAACTGCTTTGATGGTTTTTTCTGGGAAATGATGTTTGAGAAGAGCTTTCAATCCCACCTGACTTCCTAAGGCATCAGGGTCTGGTTTCATATGACGATGAATGATAATCGTGTCGTATTCTTTGATTTTTTCTAAAATTTGATGGCAAATTTCCATAAATAACCTCAATTCTTTCTCATTTCATTGTAGCACAAGAATTTTTATTTTTAAAATGAAAAAGATGTGATATAATGGAGAAAGATAAATTGAGGAGGACGATATGGCATTAGCAAAAATTGTATTTGCCAGTATGACCGGTAATACCGAAGAAATTGCAGATATTGTAGCAGACAAATTACGTGACTTGGGCTTGGATGTCGATGTTGATGAATGTACAACTGTTGACGCTTCAGACTTCTTGGAAGCAGACATCGCTATCGTTGCGACCTATACTTATGGTGATGGAGAATTGCCAGATGAGATGATGGACTTCTACGAAGACTTAGCAGACCTCAACTTGAATGGCAAAATCTACGGAGTGGTTGGCTCAGGTGATACTTTCTACGATGAATTCTGTAAAGCTGTTGATGACTTTGATCGTGTCTTTGTTTCAACAGGAGCAGAAAAAGGTTCAGAGTGTGTCAAAGTTGATCTTTCTGCCGAGGAAGAAGATATTGAACGCTTGGAACAATTTGCAGAAGAATTGGCTGCTAAAGTAGGATAAGTATAAAAGTGCGCTGATGCAATTAATCAGTGCATTTTTCTTAGCGTGAGTTGGGATTTTACTAGCCTATTTGGTGGCTTTTTGATACAATAATTCAAATAAAGGAGGAGACTGTATGGATTTAGATATTATTCGTCAAGAAATTGATCAAATCGACGACCAGATTGTCAAACTGTTAGAAGAACGAATGCATTTGGTTGAGGGGGTAGTTGCTTATAAGAAGGCTTCAGGGAAACCGATTTTAGATACCAAGAGAGAAGAAGTTATTTTTGAAAAGGTCAGAAATCGTGTAGAAGACAAGCGCTATCAGGAGACTATTGTCGCAACATTTTCTGACATACTCAAACGTTCGCGTGATTATCAGGATCAAAACATCAAATGAAAAAAGAACAATTTTATCCGCTAGGAATTTTTCTAGCTGCTATGGTGGGCGGACTTGTCCGCTATCTAGTTTCTACTTGGTTACCAGCCAGTCCAGATTTTCCTTGGGGCACTCTCTTTGTCAACTATCTGGGAATTTTCTGCTTGGTTTATCTGGTAAAAGGCTACCTGGTCTATAAGGGGACTAGTAAGGGCTTGGTTTTAGCACTGGGGACGGGTTTTTGCGGTGGTTTGACAACCTTTTCTAGTCTAATGCTTGATGCTGTGAAACTGCTTGATACAGGGCGTTATCTTAGTTTAGTCCTGTATTTGCTTTTGAGCATCGGTGGAGGACTGCTTTTAGCTTACTATTTAGGGAGGAAGAAATGGTAATCGTCTATCTTGCAATTGCTTGTGGTTTCGGAGCTCTAGTACGTTATTTCTTTTCCCGCTATAATCAAGCTTCTAAATTGCCACTCGGAACGCTCATAGCCAATCTTCTAGGTTGTTTTTTGATTGGCTTGCTCTACAACCATGTGGAGTCCAAGGAAGTTTATACTATCCTAGCAACAGGATTTTGTGGAGGGTTAACAACCTTCTCGACCTTGAATGATGAACTGCAAAGACTGCTAAGTGATAAGAAGGTATTTTATTCTTATTTAGCTTTAACCTACCTAGGTGGTTTTATTGCGATTTTTTTAGGAATTCTGCTATAAATTTCTTTACTTTTTTGTGGAAATTTGGTAAACTGTATCTTGTGTGTAATGGACGCACAAAAATACAGTTTATCCGCTGAGGAAGGTTCCTCAAGATTGGCAAAGATAGGAGAATAAAATGAATCCATTAATCCAAAGCTTGACTGAAGGTCAACTTCGTACAGATATTCCATCATTCCGTCCTGGTGACACTGTTCGTGTACACGCGAAAGTTGTCGAAGGTAACCGTGAACGTGTTCAGATCTTTGAAGGTGTTGTTATCGCACGTAAAGGTGCTGGCATCTCAGAAAACTACACAGTTCGTAAAATCTCTAACGGTGTAGGTGTTGAGCGTATCTTCCCAATCCACACTCCACGTGTTGAAAAGATCGAAGTTGTACGTTACGGTAAAGTACGTCGTGCGAAATTGTACTACTTGCGTGCTCTTCAAGGTAAAGCAGCTCGTATCAAAGAAATCCGTCGTTAATTCGACTAAAAAACTCTGCTTTTTCAGCAGAGTTTTTATCTAGCTCCCTTAGTTCAATGGATATAACAACTCCCTCCTAAGGAGTAGTTGCAGGTTCGATTCCTGCAGGGGGCATATAAACTATTGATTTTACTGGGTGTTTGAGGTGTTTCGTCCCAAATTCGCCCCTAAATTACAAGAATTATATAAAGTGTTGACATAGGTTTGATAAGCAACCCCTAGAATTACTTTGACAAATTATCATGAATTATAAAATTTGGAGTACTAATGGTCGATAAAGATTTTTCTTTTGATAAGATAGAATCTATCTTAAACGGAACTAGCAATTTTTATATTTCTTCAAAAGAAGAATTGAATAAATGCTTAGATCATGTTGTTCAGTTGATTTCGGATTCATACATTTTATATATAAATAATTCATATACCTCCTCCTCTTTTTTAGCTATTAGTGTGCTAGAAGAGGTTGGAAAAATTCAAATGGGAATATTTATTAAAGGTTCAGATTCCTATGTGAGAAAAGATAAATTAAGAGATCATAAGTCTAAACAAATTGTTGGAGCGAGCTACACTATTTGTATGGGCGAAAGGATTAAAAATGCAATTTCTAATGAAAATTTGGAAAAAATTTTTAAATTTATTTATTCTGGAGAATTGAAAGATTTAAGAGAACAAGTAATTTATTGTGATAGAAAAAATAACAATATCGTGACACCAAAAGATTTAATTACTCAAGAACTTGCAAGAAATCTACTTTTATTTGCGATAGAATCATTTGATGATAATCTTGTTGGATGGACAGATTACTCAATCGAGTTATCAAAGAAAACTGATTTATTTTTTGAAATTATTGCTAATTCTAAGATGAAATAGACAAAAAACCGCTCAACTGAGCGGTTTTCGTCTATTCTTTCCTTTTACAGTACCCATGTTCGGATGGCATGGGCAACGCCGGATTCGTCATTTGTTTTGGTGATGTATTTGGCGATTTTTTTGATTTCTGGATTTCCGTTTTCCATGACTACGGGGTTGCCAACGACTTCCAGCATGGCACGGTCATTTTCTTCGTCACCGATAGCCATGGTTTCATCTTTGGTCAATCCCAGTTTTTCAGCTAAGTGAGTAATAGCTGAACCCTTGTCTACATTCTTTTTAAGGAGTTCGAGGTAGAAAGGAGCAGACTTGTTGATGGAGTAACGTTTGTAAAATTCTGCTGGAATTTTTTCAATCGCTGCATCCAGAATCTCTGGTTCATCGATAAACATACACTTGACGATTTCCTTGCCAGCCATTTCTTCAGGAGTGCGGTAGAAGATTGGCATGCTGACGAGGGTTGATTCGTGAACTGTGTATTTTCCGATATTGCGATTTGCAGTGTAGATACCGTCCTTGGTAATAGCATGCATGTGGACACCGAGCTTACGACTAAGGAATTCCATATCCAGATAATCCTCATAGGTCAAGGATTCGCTGATAATCTCATGTCCTGTAGCAGTTTCTTGGACAAGGGCACCGTTGAAGGTCACCACATAGTCGCCCTCGTCTCTCAGCTGCAAGTCGTCCAGAAGTTTGGCAACACCTGCGATAGGACGACCCGTTGCAATGACGACTTTGACACCAGCTTCTTTGGCGTCTTGAATGGCAGAAAAGACTTGAGGCGTGATCTCCTTTTGACTGTTGACTAGAGTTCCGTCGATATCGACGGCAATTAGTTTAATACTCATAAATTTCCTCTTCTAGTTTTTATTTGGGGTAAAATGATCATTCTCAATCAAGTGTAAAAATTGCTGGGTAATGCTTGCGAAAATGCTATTTTGGTCCAACATTTCTTTTGGGAAATAAAAACGATTATCTCCGTGGCGACTGCCAGCAAGGGATTGGACGATAGGAGACAGGCTAGAGAGTTCGGCCAGTTCTCCATTTTTTTGTAAGATCTCAATCTGTGTCCTTGGATTTTCAGATTCGGGACGATAAATATCATAAGGGAGGTCAAAGTTCTTATGAATGGCAGTATAGTAGTCTGGCTCAAAGCCAATGTCCTCAACCAATTTTCTCATGCTAGCGAGTTGGTCTTGGTATTCTTGTGAAAAGGTAATGGATTTAAAGACCTTGCGGTTGACAAAACGTTGCGACAAGTCTGCAAGTATCTTGTCAGGACTGGTCATCCAGAGCTGGAAGTAGGTATTCATCACACCATCATCTAGAGCCAGATAATCAGACAAGGTCACATTTTTTTCAAAGAAAGGTAGCAAATGGGGGGAAGTTCGTGCAAAGAAGTCCTTATCTTCAGGATAGAGTTCCTTGGCGCGTTTGAGGAGATTCTGTAGGAGAACTTCCATGGCGCGTGTTGCTGGGTGGAAATAAACCTGCATGTACATCTGGTAGCGACTGAGGACGTAGTCTTCGATGGCATGCATGCCATTGCGCTGAAAGGCAATACCGTTTTCGATAGGACGAATGACTCGGAGAATGCGAGTCAGGTCAAATTCTCCATAGGAAGCACCTGTAAAATAGGAGTCGCGCAAGAGATAGTCCATGCGGTCTGCATCAATCTGACTAGAAATGAGTTGCACGACCTGCTTGTTAGGATAGGTGTGGTTGATGACACTGGCAACCTTTTCTGGAAAATCTGGCGCCACTTGTAGCAGGACTTGGTGAATCTCCGTCTCAGGACTTTGGATGATTTCCTGGGTGATGGCCTCATGGTCTGTATCAAAGAGATGTTCAAAAGTATGGGAGTAGGCACCATGCCCAAGGTCATGCAGGAGAGCAGCGGTCATGGTCAAGAGAGACTCGGCAGGATTCCATTCTTCAGGATATTTTTCTTCAAAAATCTCCGTGATGCGTCGTGCAATTTCATAGACACCTAGACAGTGAGAGAAGCGGCTGTGCTCCCCACCGTGGAAGGTATAACTGGAAGTTCCCAGTTGCTTGATACGACGCAAACGCTGAAATTCTTTTGTATTAATCAAGTCATAGATGATTTGATTATTGACATGGATGTAGTTGTGAACTGGGTCACGGAATACTTTTTCGTTCATATGACCATTATAGCAAAAACCTGATATTTTTGGTAAAATAGTAGGACAAGAGACAAGAAAGAGGACTAGATGTGAAGATTCGGATGCGAAATAGGATTCAGTTTGATGAGCAGTTGGAAGTGATTGACCAGCTTTATGACGTGGAAGTGCATGAAAAAGGAGATTATAGCTACCTGCTTTTCTATAATGAGGAAAAGGAAAAAGTAGTGATTAAATTTCATGATCAAGAACTGGTGATGAGTCGTTTTTCCAATCCCAAGACCACTATGCGCTTTTTAAAGGATAGTGATAGTTTAGCCTATATCCCTACACCTATGGGCATGCAGGAGTTTATCATTCAAACGAGCCGTTATGAAGTTGATGGGCAAAAGATACATTTAGGCTATCAACTACAAAATCAAGAGGGACAACCCTTTGCCAGCTATCAATTGGAAATTACTTGGGGCTAGTCTCTTGTTTTTTCAAATTTAGCTAGCTATCTTCTTGGATTGGCTCCCTAGTGTGGTAGATTAGGCTAATTTTTGGTATAATAAAAGTTATGGAAATTGAAAAAACCAATCGTATGAATGCGCTCTTTGAATTTTATGCGGCGCTTTTGACAGATAAGCAAATGAATTATATAGAGTTCTACTATGCTGATGATTATAGCCTTGCTGAGATTGCTGAAGAGTTCGGTGTCAGTCGTCAGGCTGTTTACGACAATATCAAGCGGACAGAAAAAATTCTGGAAGATTATGAGATGAAATTGCACATGTACTCGGACTACATTGTCCGCAGTCAGATTTTTGACCAGATTTTGGAGCGCTATCCCAAGGATGACTTTCTGCAGGAGCAGATAGAAATTTTAACAAGCATTGATAATAGAGAATAAGAGGAAGAAAAATGGCATTTGAAAGTTTAACAGAACGTTTGCAGAACGTCTTTAAAAATCTACGTAAAAAAGGAAAAATCTCTGAATCTGATGTTCAAGAGGCAACCAAAGAGATTCGCTTGGCCTTGCTTGAAGCCGACGTTGCCTTGCCTGTTGTAAAGGACTTTATCAAGAAAGTTCGTGAGCGTGCAGTCGGGCATGAGGTCATTGATACCCTTAATCCTGCGCAACAGATTATCAAAATCGTTGATGAGGAACTGACAGACGTTTTAGGTTCTGATACGGCAGAAATTATCAAGTCACCTAAGATTCCTACAATCATCATGATGGTTGGTTTGCAGGGGGCTGGTAAAACAACTTTTGCTGGTAAATTGGCCAATAAACTCAAGAAGGAAGAAAATGCTCGTCCTTTGATGATTGCGGCGGATATTTACCGTCCTGCGGCTATTGACCAGTTGAAAACTCTGGGACAACAGATTGATGTGCCGGTTTTCGCTCTTGGTACAGAGGTTCCAGCTGTGGAGATTGTTCGTCAAGGTTTGGAACAAGCCCAAGCTAATCATAATGACTATGTCTTGATTGATACGGCAGGTCGTTTGCAGATTGATGAGCTTTTGATGAATGAGCTTCGCGACGTGAAAGCACTGGCTCAACCAAATGAAATTCTCCTTGTCGTTGACGCTATGATTGGTCAGGAAGCGGCCAATGTTGCGCGTGAGTTCAATGCTCAGTTAGAAGTCACTGGGGTGATCCTTACTAAGATTGATGGCGATACTCGTGGTGGTGCGGCTCTATCTGTTCGTCACATTACTGGAAAACCAATCAAGTTTACTGGTACAGGTGAAAAGATTACGGACATTGAAACCTTCCACCCAGACCGTATGTCTAGCCGTATCCTTGGCATGGGGGATATGCTCACTCTGATTGAGAAAGCTTCTCAGGAATACGATGAGCAAAAAGCCCTTGAAATGGCTGAGAAGATGCGCGAAAACACCTTTGATTTCAATGATTTCATTGATCAGTTGGATCAGGTGCAAAACATGGGGCCGATGGAAGACTTGCTCAAGATGATTCCAGGTATGGCCAACAATCCAGCCCTTCAAAACATGAAGGTGGATGAGCGCCAGATTGCGCGCAAACGTGCCATTGTGTCTTCTATGACGCCTGAAGAACGTGAAAATCCAGATTTGTTAAATCCAAGCCGTCGTCGTCGTATCGCTGCTGGTTCTGGGAATACATTTGTCGAAGTCAATAAGTTCATCAAGGACTTTAACCAGGCTAAACAGCTTATGCAAGGTGTCATGTCTGGAGATATGAACAAGATGATGAAACAAATGGGCATCAACCCTAACAATCTTCCTAAAAATATGCCAAATATGGGAGGAATGGATATGTCTGCCCTTGAAGGAATGATGGGACAAGGCGGTATGCCTGATCTGTCAGCTCTCGGAGGAGCAGGAATGCCAGATATGAGTCAGATGTTTGGTGGCGGTCTAAAAGGTAAAATCGGTGAATTTGCTATGAAACAGTCCATGAAACGCATGGCTAACAAAATGAAGAAAGCGAAGAAGAAACGTAAGTAAGACAAAGGAAGGCCACAGGGCTTTCCTTTTTTAGAAAGAAGAAAAATGAGCACTTCCGTAATTGGAAATGCTCGTTTTTTGATGTGTTTAGATTCTTAGTCTTTATTTTCGTATGGTAAGATTAAGTTCAAGATGATTCCTGTCATGGCTGATAGGGCAGTACCTGAAAGTGTAACTGGACCAAGTTTAAGGATAGCTCCTCCAAGTCCAAGGACCAACATAGCACTTGCGATGATGAGGTTACGCATTTGAGCGAAGTCAACACGTTCTTTGATCAAGACTTTCAAACCATTACTTGCGATAACTCCGTAGAGAAGGATTGACATACCACCAAGTACAGCATTTGGAATGGTTGAAATCAAGGCAGTGAATTTACCAAGGAAGCTAAGGGCAATCGCGATGAAGGCAGCGTTACGGATAACTGAGACAGAAGCGATACGAGTCATACCGATAACCCCTGTATTTTCTCCATAAGTTGTATTGGCTGGTCCGCCAAGGAAGGCAGAAACAGAAGTTGCGATACCGTCACCAAGAAGAGTACGGTGAAGACCTGGTTCTTTCAAGAATTGACGGCCACAGATTTGACCCAAAACAGTATGGTCTCCGATATGTTCAGAAATTGTTACGATAGCGATTGGCAAGATGGCGATGGTTTCTGGACCAAAGTAAAGATTGTATTCTTTAAAGGCACCACCTGTGCTAAATGGCAAGTAGAAACCAGGAATCTCGAACCAGTTAGCTTTAAGAACTGGTGTAAAATCAACCAAGCCAAGAGTTAGTGCGAAGAGGTAACCACCGATAATGGCAAAGAGGAATGGAATGATTCGTAGAAAGCCTTTTCCTTTTGTGTTGATAAAGGCAGCAATCAAGAAAGTAACAACTGCTACAAGAGCATTTTTCCAATTTCCATCCGCTACAAGACCAGCATTGGTAACAGCTGAGCCTGCAAGTCCAAGACCGATAACGATAATCATAGGTCCGATGATGATTGGTGGCAAGAGTTTATCAATCCATTTTGTACCCGCAAAACGAACACCAGCAGCGACAAGCACATAGATAAAACCTGTAAGGATAACCCCTGTTTGTGCAGCTGATACATCCCCTCCTAGTTCCTTCATAGCTAGCGACATAGCTGTGATAAAGGCGAATGATGATCCTAGATAAACTGGAACTCTAAAACCAGTTGCGATCATGTAGATGAGTGTTCCAACACCCGAAGCAAAAAGGGCAACAGATACAGGCATTCCCAAAATCAAGGGTACCAAGATGGTCGCACCAAACATGGCGAAAACATGTTGGAAACTAAGGAGAATTCCTTTTCCAGCCGAAGGACGTTGGTCAACGTCTAGTAACAAATCAACAGTTGATTCTTGTTTCATATAAACCTCACTTTTGGGCATCAAAAAAGAGCCCATTATTTTACAGCAATAGGCCCTCAGAGTAAGACTTCTCTAAAATCTAGACTTTAAAGAGTTTCAAGTATTTCTGCGTCTTCGTCACCTCACGGGATGACATTAAAAACCTTTGCTTGTGTTAGTATAGCAGAAAAAAATGATTTTGTAAATCATTTTTTCCCGAGCCTGGAAATAAAGGAGCGAGGTTGATTTTGTAAATCATTTTTTCCCGAGCCTAAAAATAAAAGAGCGAGGCTGACTTTGTAAATATTTTTTACTAAAAAATTTAAAGCGGGCGTTTATTGGGCATGCCAGCCTTTCTTGGATATTTATTTGGTGTTTCTTTTTTCTTTTCCACCACTGTGATATAACGCGGATCTCCATTCGGTAGGGCGTAGCTGAGATTGTCTTCGACCTTACTGAAGAGGAGGTTGAGGGCATTCTTAGCTTCTACTAATTCCTCAGGCGCATTGCTAGCCTTGAGTGCCAATAGTTTGCCACCAACTTTAAGGTAGGGAATGGTCAACTCAGACAAGACCTGCATACGGGCAACCGCACGAGCTGTTACAAAATCATAGTGAGCACGGAAGTTCTTGTCTTGGGCAAAATCTTCGGCACGTCCATGGTAGAAATGAACACCGTCCAAATCCAGTTCTTGAGCCAACAGTTGGAGGAAGTTGATGCGCTTATTGAGTGAATCAATGATAGTTACATTTAACTGAGGATAGAGGATTTTCATGGGAAGACTAGGAAATCCTGCCCCAGCCCCGATATCAAGCAGTTTGATATTTTCATTGGGAATCAAACCTTGCAGAATAGGTGCAATCGAATCATAAAAATGTTTGAGATAAACTTCTTCTTTGTCTGTAATAGCCGTCAAATTAATCTTTTCATTCCACTCGACCAAGAGTTCAAAATAAAGTTCAAATTGTTTTTTTTGCTGGTCCGAAAGTGGAAGATTTTGCTCGGCAAGCAGGTTGTAAAATGTTTCTGGTTTCATAGTTATTTCCTTCTTTAGTATCATCTTATTTTACCACAATCATTAAAAATTTGATATACTGGTACTAATCTAAAAGTAGAAAGGACTTATATAATGACTTGGATTATTCTTGGAGTTATCGCTCTTATTGTTATTTTTGTGATTGTTAGCTATAACGGTTTGGTTAAGAATCGTATGCAAACAAAGGAGGCTTGGAGCCAGATTGATGTTCAGTTGAAACGTCGAAATGACCTTTTGCCAAACTTGATTGAGACTGTAAAAGGTTATGCTAAATATGAAGGTTCTACCCTTGAAAAGGTGGCAGAACTTCGTAACCAAGTGGCGGCAGCGACTTCACCAGCAGAAGCTATGAAAGCTAGTGATGCCCTCACTCGTCAGGTTTCAGGTATTTTTGCAGTTGCAGAAAGCTACCCAGATTTGAAAGCTAGTGCCAACTTTGTTAAATTGCAAGAGGAGTTGACAAACACAGAAAATAAAATTTCTTACTCTCGTCAACTCTACAACAGTGTTGTCAGCAACTACAATGTAAAATTAGAAACTTTCCCAAGTAATATTATCGCTGGAATGTTTGGATTTAAAGCAGCAGATTTCCTTCAAACACCAGAAGAGGAAAAGGCAGTTCCTAAAGTTGATTTTAGCGGTTTAGGTGACTAAGATGCTGTTTGATCAAATTGCAAGCAATAAACGAAAAACCTGGATTTTATTGCTGGTATTTTTCCTACTCTTAGCTCTTGTTGGCTATGCGGTTGGTTATCTCTTTATGAGGTCTGGACTTGGTGGTTTGGTTATCGCACTGATTATCGGCTTTATCTATGCCTTGTCCATGATTTTTCAATCGACAGAGATTGTTATGTCCATGAATGGAGCGCGTGAGGTTGATGAACAAACGGCACCAGACCTCTACCATGTAGTGGAAGATATGGCTATGGTCGCTCAGATTCCTATGCCCCGTGTTTTCATCATTGATGATCCAGCCTTAAATGCCTTTGCGACAGGTTCTAACCCTCAAAACGCGGCGGTTGCTGCGACGTCAGGTCTCCTAGCTATCATGAATCGCGAGGAACTAGAAGCTGTTATGGGACATGAAGTCAGTCATATTCGTAATTACGATATCCGTATTTCGACTATTGCTGTTGCCCTTGCTAGTGCTATTACCATGCTTTCTAGTATGGCAGGTCGTATGATGTGGTGGGGTGGCGCAGATCGCAGACGAAGTGACGATGATCGAGATGGAAATGGCTTAGAAATCATTATGCTAGTGGTTTCTCTCCTAGCTATTGTGCTGGCACCTCTTGCTGCAACCTTGGTGCAACTAGCTATTTCTCGTCAGAGGGAATTCCTAGCGGATGCTTCTAGTGTTGAGTTGACTCGCAATCCTCAAGGAATGATCAATGCTCTAGGTAAGTTGGATAATAGTAAACCGATGAGTCGTCCTGTAGATGATGCCAGCAGTGCACTTTATATCAATGATCCTAAGAAAGGGGGAGGGTTCCAAAAACTCTTTTATACCCACCCACCTATCTCAGAACGTATTGAACGTTTAAAACATATGTAAAATGAAGGCTGGAAAAAAGCCTTTAAAATCTGAAAAACGCATAATATCAGGTGTGCACAAAAAACTTGATATTATGCGTTTTATTATGGGAAGATTTACTTTCTCTTCTCCTAAAATTGTGTTTTTGCCCCACATATCTGCTATGTTGAAAATTTATAAATCTTCTAAATCAACTACCTCTAAACCATGATCTGTCAAGCGATAGATAGTCGAACAGACCTCTTTTAAGAAACGACGGTCATGCGAAACAGTGATGAGACCACCAGGATAGGTGGCAAAGAGTTTTCTAATTTCGGGTTGAGAAGTTGGAGAAAAGTTTCGTGTGGGTTCATCTAGCAGGAGAAAGTTTGGTTTGCGCAAGACTAAATCCAAAAGCAGGAGTTTACCCTGTTGTCCGCCAGATAAGGAGCGAATTTGATGCTGCATTTCTGGATAACTGAAATTGAGACTAGCTAGGTTAGATTGGATTTTCTGAAGTTCCTCTTTTTCCCCAGTTTTACTTAGATAGTCTACTGGAGATAGCTCCAATTGTAGTTTTTTGTGATAATCTTGTGGCATAAAACCAAGCGAAATTTCTCTTTTATCATTCAGAAGTTGCTGTAATTTGGCTAGCAGAGTCGATTTTCCAATACCATTTGGCCCGATAATACCGATTTTTTCTTGGCCACGGACAGTTAGTCGTAGTTCTTGAACCAAAACTCGGTCGCCAATGGACAAATTTTCTTTTTCCAGTTGAATTAAGACTTTAGAAGCAGGTAATGGCTGTATATCTGAGAAGAAAAGTCTGATTTCTTCCTCTTCAAGTGGCTTTTGGGTCATGGCCTGAGCTGTCTTTTCAAAGCGTTTTTCTTGAGAGAGGACATTTTTCATCTTTTTAGCCAATAGGCGCCCGGCAGTACTGTCTTTAGTAGCTCGAAGCGCAGTTTCTACATTTTGCTTGACTCGCCGATGTTTTTCCATGGTTTTATCGTAGGCTCTTTTGTCGTTAGCAGCTTGCTGACTTTGTCTGGCAAAATTAGCCTTTCTCTGCTCACTATAGCAATCATAGTCTAAATGCTCTACTAGTGTTTCCGCTTCTTTACGGTGCTTGACCAGTCGCAAGTGGACAATAGTGTCTGCCGTTTCAGAAAGAAAGTCTTCATCATGGGAAATGAAAATAACAGTTTGCCTAATCTTGCGAATCTGACCTTTTAGCCAATCAACTGTTTCAAGGTCCAGGTCATTTGAAGGTTCATCTAAAAATAGAATCTCAAAGGGTTTGGCTAACTCATGGATGAGCTGAATTTTCAAAGCTTCGCCCCCTGATAGACTGCCAATATCTTGGTCGCTAGCGAAACGATTGCTATCAAAATGCAATTCCTCAGCCAAACGATAGAGGATACTGTAGTCTAAATCAATAGAATCTAAAAAGAAGTAGTCGTGTAGAGTTTTCTTTTTCAGCTCCTCGGGGAGTTTTTGAGGAATGTAGGCCAGTGACTGAAGGTCAGACTGGATGTCTCCCTTGATAGTGAAAGTAGGCAATGCTTCTCCCATTAAGGCTCGCAGCAATGTTGATTTGCCATTTCCTTCCTCTCCAATAATAGCGACCTTTTCCCCATCCTGGATGGTCATGCTGAGGTCAGAGACAAGGTCTCGTAAATCTTTGTTTTGTGTGATGGTCAGGTGATTGATTTTTATCATATGATTGCCCTTTCTAGAATGTCGATTGTGCATAACAAAAAGCTCTACTTTACCTAGTAGAGCCCAAAGTCACTGTCAGAAACGCTATTATCCATGTCGAAAATCCTGTCAAACTAGGCCAGTCTCCCCCTATCCAACCCAAGAGGAGCAGATGGTTAGCTTTCTAGTTTTTTGATTTTCAAAGAGGATAAAGTACCAGAAAATCTAGTACAAAAAGAGACAAAAACAAGATCTACTAAATAAAGTTTCTTTATTTGATAGACTTAGTTGTTCATGTCTCCCTTACCTCCGAGTATTAGTACCTCTATCCTATACCTTTTAGGATATTTTGTCAACAGAAAACTGGAAATTCCAAGCTCTAAAATACGAAAACAGGTCCATAGAGAGTTAGTAGGTGTTTGCCATGCTCGTAATGGGACTTGTCATAGTTGCGCCAAGCAATGCATGCTTGGTCGTTCAGTTTTAGGCTACCGATACCTATCATAAGACTGGTAGGTTGGTAAAATTTCTCAAGGTCTATTAAGATACTGTTGTTCAACTTTTCCGCTTTTTTGATCTCTTGCAGAGTAGTATTTAGTAGCTCTTGTAGTCGAATATCATCTGCCCTACCCTGTTTACAGTTTTGGTAGCTTTTATTTATTTAACTCGGATAGGAGTTGGGTTGCATTAGTACCGAGTTCTTTGTCTTCCATGTGGGCATCCTCCTTGCTTTGATGTAGTATAGCAATAAAAAACAAAAATGTCATAGTAAAAATGTTAAAAAATCGAATGTTAATTACAAAGTTTGGTGGGCTGATTTGTAGCCTTTTCATGGTATAATCAAGAGAGTAAATCTTTATGGAGGAAGTATGAAATTAAATATTCAAGAAATTCGTAAGCAGTCTGAAGGCTTGCATTTTGAACAAACCTTAGACTTAGCCGCAGACCTGCGTGCACGTAATCAAGAAATTTTAGATGTAAAAGATATCCTTGCAGTTGGGAAAGTACAGTACGAAGACCGTATGTATTTCTTAGATTATCAACTATCTTATACCATTGTTCTTGCTTCAAGTCGCAGTATGGAACCAGTTGAGTTAGTTGAATCTTATCCAGTAACGGAAGTTTTCATGGAAGGCGCAACCAACCAGCTAGATCAAGAAGTTCTAGATGATGACTTGGTCTTGCCTATCGAAAATGGAGAACTGGACCTTGCTGAGAGCGTGTCAGACAATATCTTACTAAACATTCCTATCAAGGTCTTGACGGCTGAAGAAGAAGCTGGCCAAGGATTTGTGTCAGGAAATGACTGGCAAATCATGACAGAGGAAGAATATCAGGCCCAACAAGCAGTTAAGAAAGAAGAAAATAGTCCTTTTGCTGGCTTACAAGGACTATTTGATGGAGACGAATAATGGTCTTGTCAAAAAAACGAGCACGAAAAGTGCTGGAAGAAATCATTGCTCTTTTTCCAGATGCCAAGCCCAGTCTTGATTTCACTAATCATTTTGAACTCTTGGTTGCGGTCATGTTATCAGCCCAGACAACGGATGCAGCGGTAAATAAGGCCACGCCAGGTCTCTTTGCTGCCTTTCCAACGCCACAAGCCATGTCTGTGGCGACTGAGAGTGAGATTGCTTCACATATTTCTCGCCTGGGACTGTATCGAAATAAGGCTAAATTCCTTAAAAAATGTGCCCAACAGTTACTAGACGATTTTGATGGTCAAGTTCCTCAGACACGTGAAGAATTAGAAAGTCTAGCAGGGGTTGGTCGCAAGACAGCCAATGTTGTCATGAGTGTAGGATTTGGGATTCCAGCCTTTGCAGTGGATACTCATGTGGAGCGTATTTGCAAACACCACGATATCGTCAAAAAATCAGCAACGCCACTTGAGGTGGAAAAGCGTGTCATGGATATCTTGCCACCTGAGCAGTGGTTAGCTGCCCATCAGGCCATGATTTACTTTGGACGGGCTATATGTCACCCTAAAAATCCAGAGTGTGACCAGTACCCACAGTTATATGATTTTAGCAATTTATAAGATGGGGGCTCAAAAGTTTTTGCTTGATTTTAGGCCTGCTTTGTGCTATAGTATTTGATAACTAAATATTCCTTTAAACCTGTCCCGTGAGGCAGGCAAGGAGCGTGATAAAGTAGTAGGGTGAAGTCTATACTGTTTGCAGTAGGGCTCGGTTAGCTATACATTTCAAGTCTCCTTGTTTAAGGAGACTTTTCTTTTTGGAGGTTTGTCATGAAGACAAAAGAAGTTGTAGACGAATTGACCGTCAAACGGGCGATTACGCGTATTACTTACGAGATTATCGAACGTAACAAAGATTTGAACAAAATCGTCTTGGCTGGTATTAAAACTCGTGGTGTCTTTATCGCCCATCGTATTCAAGAACGTTTGGAGCAACTAGAAAGTCTTTCAGTTCCTGTTGTGGAATTGGATACTAAACCTTTCCGTGATGATATTAAAAGTGGAGAAGATACTTCTTTGATTTCTGTTGATGTGACAGGCCGTGAAGTTATCTTGGTGGATGATGTGCTTTATACAGGTCGTACCATCCGCGCTGCTATTGATAATATTGTAGGTCATGGTCGTCCTGCGCGCGTGAGTTTAGCAGTTTTAGTCGATCGTGGACATAGAGAATTGCCAATCCGTCCAGATTACGTTGGAAAAAATATCCCAACTAGTCGTTCTGAAGAAATCATCGTAGAGATGGCAGAACTTGATGGCCAAGACAGAGTTCTGATTACTGAAGAAGCTTAGAAAGCTAAAGGAGTAGCCATGTCAGAAAATCAACAAGCATTGAACCATGTGGTGTCCATGGAAGACCTCACTGTCGATCAAGTGATGAAATTGATCAAGCGAGGCATTGAGTTTAAAAATGGAGCCCAGCCTCCCTATGAAAACCACCCGATTGTTTCCAATCTTTTCTTTGAGGATTCTACACGGACGCATAAGTCCTTTGAAGTAGCAGAGATTAAACTGGGGCTGGAACGACTTGACTTTGATGTGAAGACCAGCTCGGTCAATAAGGGTGAAACACTTTATGATACTATCTTGACTCTGTCTGCCTTAGGAGTGGATGTCTGTGTGATTCGTCACCCAGAGGTCGACTACTACAGAGAGTTGATTGCTAGTCCGACGATTACGACTTCCATCATCAATGGTGGAGATGGTTCGGGACAACACCCTAGCCAGAGCTTGCTGGATTTGATGACTATTTATGAGGAATTTGGTCACTTTGAGGGTCTCAAGGTTGCGATTGCAGGTGACTTGGACCACTCACGTGTTGCAAAATCCAATATGCAGATTTTGAAACGCTTGGGAGCTGAACTTTACTTTGCTGGACCTGAGGAATGGAGAAGTCAAGAGTTTGCAGACTATGGACAGTTTGTAACCATTGATGAAATCATTGATCAGGTGGATGTCATGATGTTTCTCCGTGTGCAACATGAACGCCATGACAGTGGTGCAGTTTTTTCAAAAGAAGACTACCATGCCCAACATGGCTTAACTCAAGAACGTTACGATCGTTTGAAAGAAACGGCAATCCTTATGCACCCAGCTCCAGTCAATCGTGATGTAGAAATCGCAGATCACTTGGTTGAAGCACCAAAATCACGGATTGTCCAACAAATGACCAATGGTGTCTTTGTTCGAATGGCAATCTTAGAATCCGTATTGGCGAGTAGAAACGCCAACTAAAACACAAGACGTTAAAAGACGCCAGTGAGCGTCCACGAGAGGTGAAAATATGACAAAAAGACTTCTAGTATTAGAAGATGGAACAGTATTTGAAGGCAAGGCCTTCGGAGCAGATATCGATGTAACAGGTGAAATTGTCTTTAATACAGGCATGACTGGCTACCAAGAATCCATTACAGACCAGTCTTATAATGGACAAATCTTGACCTTTACTTATCCTTTGGTAGGAAATTATGGAATTAACCGTGATGATTACGAATCCATTATTCCAACTTGTAAGGGAGTTGTTGTTTTCGAAGAAGCACGTAGAGCAAGTAACTGGCGCAACCAAATGACCTTGGATGAATTTTTGAAAGCCAAGAAAATTCCTGGTATTTCAGGAATTGATACACGTGCTCTTACAAAGATTATCCGTAAGCATGGTACCATGCGTGCAACCTTGACCCATGTTGGGGACAGCATGGATCATGTGACGGACCAGCTCCAAGCAACAGTATTGCCGACAGACAATATTAAGCAGGTTTCTACTAAAACATCCTATCCAGCTCCAGGAGTTGGTTTGAGCGTGGTGTTAGTGGACTTTGGTCTCAAGCACTCAATCCTACGTGAACTTTCTAAGCGCAACTGTAATGTGACCGTGGTTCCATACACGACAACTGCAGAAGAAATTCTTCATCTTAATCCTGACGGAGTTATGTTGTCAAATGGGCCAGGTAACCCAGAAGACGTTCCACAAGCACTCGACATGATTCGCGGTGTGCAAGGGAAAATTCCAATCTTTGGTATTTGTATGGGGCACCAACTTTTCGCTATGGCAAACGGGGCTAAGACCTACAAGATGAAATTTGGACACCGTGGCTTTAACCATGCGGTACGCGAAATTGCAACAGGACGAGTAGACTTTACCAGCCAGAACCATGGTTATGCAGTTAGCCGTGAGGATTTACCAGAGCACTTGATCATTACCCACGAAGAAATTAATGACAAGTCAGTTGAAGGTGTGCGTCACAGATACCAACCTGCTTTCTCTGTCCAATACCACCCAGACGCAGCCCCTGGTCCACACGACGCTAGCTACCTATTTGACGAGTTTATCGAGATGATGGAAGCATTTAAACAATCAAATTAATAACGAGTAAAAGCTTGTCGAAGAATTTATGTAACTAAACACGGACGGAAAGCTCGGAATTTAGAGAAACTAATTTGGATTGTCAATCCTTCCTTGGTTTCCTAAAATTCAATCGTTTTCTATTTGTCCTTTGTATCTTATTTAATGGCAACCCGAGAGTTGCCAAATAGAAAGGCAGGTCGTTTCTTTTAGTCGCTATCAGGCGAACTAAAAACTCCCTGCACTAGATTTTTTACCGAAAAGTATCGTTTCGCTAAAAAATCGTCGGAGAATTTATTTAATGTCGCTCTGTGAGGCGACGAATAGAAAGGAGAAGGGTGCTCCGTATTTGCTGAACTGAATACGGGCTACGGACGGTGCTAAAAAGATAGTTATTCCTAGAACTGACCGTTCTTCGTCATAACTCCTATTTTAGCTTTGTCCGCTTGACGCCCTTAATATCTTATATATGCCTAAACGTACTGATATTCAAAAAATTATGGTGATTGGTTCTGGTCCGATTATTATTGGTCAGGCTGCTGAGTTTGACTACGCTGGGACCCAGGCTTGCTTGTCTTTGAAAGAGGAAGGTTATGAGGTTGTTTTGGTTAACTCAAACCCTGCCACCATCATGACGGACAAGGAAATTGCTGATAAGGTTTATATTGAACCGATTACTCTTGAGTTTGTAACGCGTATTCTTCGTAAGGAGCGTCCAGATGCCTTGCTACCAACACTCGGTGGTCAGACAGGTCTCAACATGGCCATGGAATTGTCTAAAAATGGTATTCTCGATGAGCTTGGAGTGGAACTTCTGGGTACTAAATTATCTGCCATTGACCAAGCCGAGGACCGTGACCTCTTTAAACAATTGATGGAGGAACTTGAGCAACCAATTCCTGAATCTGAAATTGTTAATACAGTAGAAGAAGCAGTTGCCTTTGCAGCAACAATTGGCTACCCAGTCATCGTCCGTCCAGCCTTTACACTTGGTGGTACTGGTGGTGGTATGTGTGCCAATGAGGAAGAATTGCGTGAAATCGCTGAAAATGGTTTGAAATTGTCACCTGTTACCCAATGTTTGATTGAGCGTTCAATCGCAGGTTTCAAGGAAATTGAATACGAAGTCATGCGAGATTCAGCTGATAATGCTTTGGTTGTTTGTAACATGGAAAACTTTGACCCAGTTGGGATTCACACAGGGGATTCCATTGTATTTGCCCCTGCCCAAACCATGTCAGACTATGAAAACCAAATGCTTCGTGACGCAAGCTTGAGCATTATTCGTGCCCTCAAGATTGAAGGTGGATGTAATGTTCAGCTGGCCCTTGATCCACACAGTTTCAAGTATTATGTCATCGAAGTAAACCCTCGTGTATCACGTTCGTCAGCACTTGCTTCTAAGGCGACAGGTTATCCGATTGCCAAATTGGCTGCTAAGATTGCAGTAGGTTTGACCTTGGATGAGGTTATTAACCCAGTTACAGGTTCAACCTATGCCATGTTTGAGCCTGCCCTTGACTACGTGGTTGCCAAGATTCCGCGTTTCCCATTTGACAAGTTTGAAAAAGGTGAGCGCCGTCTTGGTACCCAGATGAAGGCGACTGGAGAAGTCATGGCAATCGGTCGTAACATCGAGGAATCTCTTCTTAAGGCTTGTCGTTCCCTTGAAGTTGGGGTTCATCACAATGAAATACCTGAACTTGCATCAGTTTCTGATGATGCCTTGATTGAAAAGGTTGTGAAAGCCCAAGACGATCGTCTCTTCTATGTATCAGAAGCTATTCGTCGTGGTTATACACCTGAAGAGATTGCTGAATTGACTAAGATTGATATCTTCTATCTGGATAAACTCTTGCACATCTTTGAAATTGAACAGGAGTTGGGAGCTCATCCACAAGATCTAGAAGTCTTGAAAACAGCCAAACTCAATGGTTTCTCAGACCGTAAGATTGCTGAACTATGGGAAACGACCGCTGATCACGTTCGTCAACTTCGTTTGGAAAACAAGATTGTTCCAGTTTATAAGATGGTCGATACTTGTGCGGCAGAGTTTGACTCTGAAACACCATACTTCTATTCAACCTATGGTTGGGAAAACGAGTCTATCAAGTCTGATAAGGAATCCGTTCTAGTCCTAGGTTCAGGTCCAATCCGTATCGGTCAAGGGGTTGAGTTTGACTATGCAACTGTTCACTCGGTTAAGGCTATCCAGGCAGCTGGTTATGAAGCCATCATCATGAACTCAAACCCAGAGACCGTTTCAACAGACTTCTCTGTATCAGATAAGCTTTACTTTGAACCATTGACATTAGAAGATGTTATGAACGTCATTGACTTGGAGCAACCAAAAGGTGTTATCGTTCAGTTCGGTGGTCAAACAGCCATCAACCTTGCGGAGCCATTGGCAAAAGCAGGTGTGACCATCCTTGGTACACAGGTTGCTGATCTAGACCGTGCTGAAGACCGCGACCTCTTTGAGCAAGCTCTTAAAGATTTGGATATTCCACAGCCACCAGGACAAACGGCTACCAATGAAGAAGAAGCGGTGCTTGCAGCTCGCAAGATTGGCTTCCCAGTTCTTGTCCGCCCATCTTATGTACTTGGTGGACGTGCCATGGAAATCGTTGAAAACGAAGAAGACCTTCGTTCTTACATGCGTACAGCGGTTAAGGCTAGTCCAGACCACCCAGTTCTTGTTGACTCATACATAGTTGGGCAAGAGTGCGAAGTTGATGCCATTTCAGACGGTGAAAATGTCCTTATCCCTGGTATCATGGAACATATCGAACGTGCTGGTGTCCACTCAGGTGACTCAATGGCCGTTTACCCACCACAAACCTTGTCGCAAAAGGTTCAGGAAACCATTGCAGACTACACAAAACGTCTAGCAATCGGTCTTAACTGCCTTGGAATGATGAACATCCAGTTTGTTATCAAGGATGAAAAAGTCTACGTTATTGAGGTCAATCCACGTGCTAGCCGTACGGTACCTTTCCTTTCAAAAGTAACTAATATTCCTATGGCTCAGGTAGCAACTAAGCTCATTCTTGGTCAAAACCTTGAAGAACTTGGCTACCAAGATGGGCTTTACCTTGAAAGCACTCGCGTTCATATTAAAGCACCAGTCTTCTCCTTCACGAAACTAGCTAAGGTAGACAGCTTACTTGGTCCTGAAATGAAGTCAACAGGGGAAGTTATGGGTTCTGATACGACTTTGGAAAAAGCTCTCTATAAGGCCTTTGAAGCTTCTTACTTACACTTGCCAACTTTTGGTAACGTTGTATTTACCATTGCTGATGATGCAAAAGAAGAAGCTTTGGACTTGGCTCGTCGTTTCCAAAATATTGGCTATGGAATCCTCGCGACAGAAGGGACAGCAGCCTTCTTTGCCAGTCATGGATTACAAGCTCAACCTGTTGGTAAGATTGGTGATGACGATAAGGATATTCCAAGCTTTGTTCGCAAAGGAAGAATTCAAGCTATCATTAACACAGTAGGAACAAAACGAACTGCTGACGAAGATGGAGAGCAAATCCGCCGTTCAGCCATTGAACACGGGGTGCCCCTCTTCACAGCCCTAGATACAGCTAATGCCATGCTTAAAGTATTGGAAAGCCGTAGTTTTGTCACAGAAGCAATCTAGTTGAGAAAAATTTTTCACAGTTTTAAAGCCAGCGTTTTCTGATGCTGGCTTTTGCCATATTGGTATTGCTTATTTCAACTATCATACTTTCCTTAAGAATCATTTCAAAATGTGATGCAATAAGAATAAATTGGAAATAGGAAATTATTTTCAACATTTCTTTCAAAAACTCCATTAATAAAACAGGTAATGACAAGATTAGAAAGTGAATATTCCTATGCCCTCTTACAAAAAGGTCTCTCTTTCTGATATAAACCAATCTATTGAAACTCCGGATAACAATCATTTTTTGCAAAATCTAAAAGCATTTTTAGGTCCTGGATCTCTTGTAGCAGTTGGTTATTTTTTATTTTAAAGACTTGTCCCGAGCTCATTCGTATTTATATCATAAAGTCAGCTAATAAGAAATGAAGGGCAGTAATACTCTTCGAAAATCAAATTCAAACCACGTCAGCGTCGCCTTACCGTACTCAAGTACAGCTTACGGCTAGCTTCCTAGTTTGCTTTTTGATTTTCATTGAGTATAAGTCAAGTAATCACTTTGAAGTTTCAAAGCTTAATTTTAAGTTTTCTTTAAGTAAACTATATTATTCTGAAGAACTCTAAAATTTCACAGCCATTTATTGGTAATGACTACAGAATTCCTAGTTATTACTAGAAATGGACTAGTTTATTTGAATAATAGAACTCCTTAAACCTTCTATTCTAGAAAGGGAGGGTCGGTATTTCTTTCATGATAGGACTAGATTGTGGTATAATAGAGAGAATAAGTTTTTTAGTAAGACAAAGGAGAAAATAGATGATTTATGCAGGAATTCTTGCCGGTGGAACTGGCACACGCATGGGAATCAGTAACTTGCCAAAACAATTTTTAGAGCTAGGTGATCGACCTATCTTGATTCATACAATTGAAAAATTTGTCTTGGAACCAAGCATTGAAAAAATTGTAGTTGGGGTTCATGGAGACTGGGTTTCTCATGCAGAAGATCTTGTAGATAAATATCTTCCTCTTCATAAGGAACGTATCATCATTACAAAGGGTGGTGCTGACCGCAATACAAGTATTGAGAAAATCATTGAAGCCATTGATGCTTATCGTCCGCTTACTCCAGATGATATCGTTGTTACCCACGATTCTGTTCGTCCATTTATTACACTTCGCATGATTCAAGACAATATCAAACTTGCGCAAAATCATGACGCAGTGGACACAGTGGTAGAAGCGGTTGATACTATCGTTGAAAGTACCAATGGTCAATTCATTACAGATATTCCAAATCGTGCTCACCTCTATCAAGGACAAACACCTCAAACATTCCGTTGCAAGGACTTCATGGACCTTTATGGTTCTCTTTCTGCTGAAGATAAAGAAATCTTGACAGATGCATGTAAAATCTTTGTGATCAAAGGAAAAGATGTAGCCTTGGCCAAGGGTGAATACTCAAATCTGAAGATTACAACAGTAACAGATTTGAAGATTGCAAAAAGTATGATTGAGAAAGACTAGTGATATGATTAATCAAATTTATCAACTGACTAAGCCCAAGTTTATCAATGTCAAATACCAGGAAGAGGATATTGACCAAGAGAATTATATCCTCATCCGCCCTAACTACATGGCTGTCTGTCATGCGGATCAACGTTACTACCAAGGAAAACGTGATCCAAAGATTTTGAATAAAAAACTTCCAATGGCAATGATTCACGAAGCATGTGGAACCGTTATTTCTGATCCGACAGGAACTTATGAGGTTGGGCAAAAAGTTGTCATGATTCCTAATCAGCCCCCTATGCAGAGTGGTGAAGAATTTTATGAGAACTACATGACAGGGACTCATTTCTTGTCTAGTGGATTTGATGGCTTTATGAGAGAGTTTGTTTCTCTTCCTAAAGACCGTGTGGTGGCTTATGATGCTATTGAAGATACGGTTGCAGCCATTACAGAGTTTGTCAGTGTTGGTATGCATGCCATGAATCGCTTACTGACTCTTGCTCACAGCAAGCGGGACCGAATTGCCGTTATCGGAGATGGCAGTTTAGCTTTTGTAGTTGCTAATATTATCAACTATACTTTGCCAGAAGCAGAGATTGTGGTTATTGGTCGTCATTGGGAAAAATTGGAACTCTTTTCATTTGCCAAAGAATGTTATATCACTGATAATATTCCTGAAGATTTAGTCTTTGACCATGCTTTTGAGTGTTGTGGTGGTGATGGTACTGGACCAGCTATTAATGATTTGATTCGCTACATTCGTCCTCAGGGAACGATTCTTATGATGGGAGTTAGCGAGTATAAAGTTAATCTCAATACACGCGATGCTTTAGAAAAAGGCTTGCTCTTGGTTGGGTCCTCTCGTTCTGGTCGTATTGATTTTGAAAATGCAATTCAAATGATGGAAGTCAAGAAATTTGCCAATCGTCTTAAAAATGTCCTTTATCTAGAAGAACCTGTAAGAGAAATTAAAGATATTCATCGTGTTTTTGCGACCGATTTAAACACAGCCTTTAAAACCGTGTTTAAGTGGGAAGTATAAGTATTGGAGGTTAATTGTGGAGAAAATGATTAAAGAAAAAATTTCTTCCTTACTTAGTGAAGAAGAGGAAGTCCTCAGTGTTGAACAACTGGGGGGAATGACCAATCAAAACTATTTGGTCAAAACAACAAATAAGCAATACATTGTTAAGTTCTTTGGTAAAGGGACAGAAAAGCTAATCAATCGTCAAGATGAAAAGTACAATCTTGAACTACTAAAGGATTTAGACTTAGATGTAAAAAATTATCTTTTTGATATTGAAGCTGGTATCAAAGTAAATGAGTATATCGAATCTGCGATTACGCTTGATTCAACGTCAATCAAGACCAAATTTGATAAAATTGCTCCAATATTACAAACTATTCATGCTTCTGGCAAGGAATTAAGAGGAGAATTTGCTCCTTTTGAAGAAATCAAAAAATACGAATCCTTGATTGAAGAAAAAATCCCTTATGCTAACTATGAAGCAGTTCGAAAAGAAGTCTTCTCCTTAGAGAAAAGACTGGCTGACTTAGGTGTTGACAGAAAATCTTGTCATATCGATTTGGTGCCTGAAAACTTTATCGAATCACCTCAAGGACGTCTATATCTGATTGACTGGGAATATTCATCAATGAATGATCCAATGTGGGATTTGGCAGCCCTATTTTTAGAGTCTGAATTCACTTCCCAAGAGGAAGAAGCTTTCTTATCTTACTATGAGAGTGACCAAACACCTGTCTCTCGAGAAAAGATTGCTATTTATAAAATTTTACAAGACGCTATTTGGAGTTTATGGACAGTTTACAAAGAAGAGCAAGGTGCAGATTTTGGTGATTATGGTGTGAGCCGTTACCAAAGAGCTATTAAAGGTTTGTCATATTATGGAGGTTCAGATGAAAAATAAAAATGGAGTTTCTTTTGGTCTACTCTCAGGTGTTTTCTGGGGATTAGGTCTAACGGTTAGTGCTTATATCTTTTCGATTTTTACAGAATTGTCGCCCTTTGTGGTGGCTGCTGCTCACGATTTTTTGAGTATCTTTATCTTACTAGCTTTTCTTTTGGTAAAAGAAGGAAAAGTTCGTCTCTCAATTTTCTTAAATATTCGCAATGTCAGTGTTATCATTGGAGCCTTGCTAGCTGGTCCTATCGGAATGCAGGCCAATCTTTATGCGGTTAAGTATATCGGAAGTTCCTTAGCTTCATCGGTCTCTGCTATCTACCCTGCAGTTTCAGTTTTATTGGCTTTCTTCTTTTTGAAGCACAAGATTTCGAAAAATACTGTATTTGGGATTGTCTTGATTATTGCAGGGATTATTGCCCAGACTTATAAGGTTGAACAGGTTAATTCCTTCTATATTGGTATTCTCTGTGCATTGGTTTGTGCCATTGCATGGGGAAGTGAGAGTGTTCTTAGCTCCTTTGCTATGGAAAGTGAATTGAGTGAAATCGAGGCCCTCTTGATTCGTCAAGTGACTTCATTCTTGTCTTATCTTGTGATTGTGCTCTTCTCTCATCAGTCATTTGCAGAAGTAGCCAATGGGCAATTACTAGGTCTCATGATTATCTTTGCAGCTTTTGATATGATTTCCTATTTGGCTTATTATATCGCTATCAATCGCTTGCAACCTGCTAAAGCTACAGGATTGAACGTTAGTTATGTAGTTTGGACTGTCTTGTTTGCAGCTCTCTTCTTGGGAACAGCACTAGATATGCTGACAATTATTACGTCACTTGTAGTCATTGCTGGAGTTTATATTATTATTAAAGAATAAAGGAGATTCGTGTGAAAGCCATTATCTTAGCAGCGGGCTTGGGAACTCGCTTGCGTCCTATGACTGAAAATACCCCTAAAGCCTTGGTTCAAGTTAATCAAAAACCCTTGATTGAATACCAAATTGAGTTTCTCAAAGAAAAAGGAATCAATGACATCATCATCATTGTTGGTTACCTTAAAGAACAATTCGATTACTTAAAAGAAAAATATGGAGTTCGCCTCGTCTTCAATGATAAATACGCTGACTACAATAACTTTTACTCTCTCTATCTTGTAAAAGAAGAATTAGCCAACAGCTATGTTATTGATGCCGATAATTATCTCTTTAAAAATATGTTCCGCAATGATTTGACACGTTCGACTTATTTTAGTGTCTATCGTGAAGATTGTACCAACGAATGGTTCTTGGTCTATGGAGATGACTATAAGGTTCAAGACATTACTGTTGATAGTAAGGCAGGCCGTATCCTTAGTGGTGTATCCTTCTGGGACGCTCCAACTGCAGAAAAAATTGTTAGCTTTATTGACAAGGCTTATGCAAGTGGCGAATTTGTTGATCTCTACTGGGATAATATGGTTAAGGATAATATCAAAGAGTTGGATGTCTATGTTGAAGAATTAGAAGGCAACAGCATCTATGAGATCGATAGTGTCCAAGACTACCATAAATTAGAAGAAATTCTTAAAAACGAAAATTAAAGATTCCAACATCTGGCTGAAATAGTCGGATGTTTTTTGATTTTTTAACGAATAAATAGATGAGTAGAAAAAGAAATGGAGTTATTTATGAAAATCACAAACTATGAAATCTATAAATTGAAAAAATCAGGTTTGACCAATCAACAGGTTTTGGCAGTTCTAGAATACGGTGAAAATGTCGATCAAGAACTTTTGTTGGGTGATATTGCAGAAATATCAGGTTGCCGAAATCCAGCTGTTTTTATGGAACGTTATTTTCAGATAGACGATGCGCATTTGGAGAAGGAGTTTCAAAAATTTCCATCTTTCTCTATTTTAGATGACTGTTATCCTTGGGATTTGAGTGAAATATACGATGCACCTGTACTTTTATTTTACAAGGGAAATCTTGACCTCTTGAAATTTCCTAAGGTAGCAGTCGTGGGCAGTCGTGCTTGTAGCAAACAGGGAGCTAAGTCAGTTGAAAAAGTCATTCAAGGCTTGGAAAATGAACTGGTTATTGTCAGTGGATTAGCCAAGGGGATTGACACAGCAGCTCATATGGCAGCTCTTCAGAATGGCGGAAAAACCATTGCAGTGATTGGAACAGGACTGGATGTGTTTTATCCTAAAGCCAATAAACGCTTGCAAGACTACATTGGCAATGATCATCTGGTTCTCAGTGAATATGGACCTGGCGAACAACCTCTGAAATTTCATTTTCCTGCCCGCAATCGCATCATTGCTGGACTTTGTCGTGGTGTGATTGTAGCAGAGGCTAAGATGCGCTCAGGTAGTCTCATTACCTGTGAGCGAGCAATGGAGGAAGGGCGCGATGTTTTTGCTATTCCTGGTAGTATTTTAGATGGACTATCAGACGGTTGCCATCATTTGATTCAAGAAGGGGCAAAATTGGCCACCAGTGGGCAGGATGTTCTTTCAGAATTTGAATTTTAATACTCTTCGAAAATCTCTTCAAACCACGTCAGCTTCCATCTGCAACCTCAAAACAGTGTTTTGAGCAACCTGTGGCTAGCTTCCTAGTTTGCTCTTTGATTTTCATTGAGTATAAGAAGAAAGTCCGCTTACTAGACAAACTTTTCTTCTATTATAGTAGCTAAGTCTTGACAGGGTTCAAAAAATGGTTTACACTTTATAAAGTTTATTACTTTGAAAAGGTGTGATACTGTGGCTACGGCAACAAAAAAGAAAAAATCAACAGTTAAAAAAAATCTAGTAATCGTGGAGTCGCCTGCTAAGGCTAAGACGATTGAAAAATATCTAGGCAGAAACTACAAGGTTTTAGCCAGTGTCGGGCATATCCGTGATTTGAAGAAATCTAGTATGTCCGTCGATATTGAAAATAATTATGAACCGCAATATATCAATATCCGAGGAAAAGGACCTCTCATTAATGACTTGAAAAAAGAAGCCAAAAAAGCTAATAAAGTCTTTCTGGCGAGTGACCCAGACCGTGAAGGAGAAGCGATTTCTTGGCATTTGGCCCATATTCTCAACTTGGATGAAAATGATTCCAACCGAGTGGTCTTCAATGAAATCACCAAGGATGCGGTCAAAAATGCTTTTAAAGAACCGCGTAAGATTGATATGGACTTGGTTGATGCCCAACAGGCTCGTCGTGTCCTAGACCGCTTGGTAGGCTATTCGATTTCGCCTATTTTGTGGAAGAAGGTCAAGAAGGGCTTGTCAGCAGGTCGCGTTCAGTCTATTGCACTTAAGTTAATCATTGACCGTGAGAATGAAATTAATGCCTTCCAACCAGAAGAATATTGGACAATTGATGCTGTCTTTAAAAAAGGAACCAAGCAATTTCAGGCTTCCTTCTATGGAGTGGATGGTAAAAAGCTGAAACTGACTAGCAATGACGAGGTCAAGGAAGTCCTGTCTCGTCTGACGAGTAAAGACTTTTCAGTGGATCAGGTGGATAAGAAAGAGCGCAAACGCAATGCTCCTTTACCCTATACCACTTCATCTATGCAGATGGATGCTGCCAATAAAATTAACTTCCGTACTAGAAAGACCATGATGGTTGCCCAACAGCTCTATGAGGGGATTAATATCGGTTCTGGTGTGCAAGGTTTGATTACCTATATGCGTACCGATTCGACTCGTATCAGTCCAGTAGCGCAAAATGAAGCAGCAAGTTTCATTACGGACCGTTTTGGTAGCAAGTATTCTAAGCATGGTAGCAAGGTCAAAAATGCATCAGGAGCTCAGGATGCCCACGAGGCTATTCGTCCGTCTAGCGTTTTTAATACACCTGAAAGCATCGCTAAATATCTTGACAAGGATCAGCTCAAGCTTTATACCCTTATCTGGAATCGTTTTGTGGCGAGCCAGATGACAGCTGCTGTCTTTGATACCATGGCTGTTAAATTGTCTCAAAATGGGGTTCAATTTGCTGCCAATGGTAGTCAGGTTAAGTTTGATGGTTATCTTGCCATTTATAATGATTCTGATAAAAATAAGATGTTACCAGATATGGCTGTTGGAGATGTGGTCAAACAGGTGAATAGCAAACCAGAGCAACATTTCACTCAACCGCCTGCCCGCTATTCTGAAGCGACACTAATCAAGACCTTGGAGGAAAATGGGGTTGGACGTCCGTCCACCTACGCGCCAACCATTGAAACCATTCAGAAACGTTATTATGTTCGCCTTGCAGCCAAACGATTTGAACCGACAGAGTTGGGAGAAATCGTCAACAAGCTCATCGTTGAATATTTCCCAGATATCGTAAATGTGACCTTCACAGCTGAAATGGAAGGTAAACTGGATGATGTCGAAGTTGGAAAAGAGCAGTGGCAACGTGTCATTGATGCCTTTTACAAACCTTTCTCTAAAGAAGTCGCCAAGGCTGAAGAAGAAATGGAAAAAATCCAAATCAAGGATGAACCAGCTGGATTTGATTGTGAAGTGTGTGGCAGTCCAATGGTCATTAAACTTGGTCGTTTTGGTAAGTTCTACGCTTGCAGCAATTTCCCAGATTGTCGCCATACCCAAGCAATCGTGAAAGAGATTGGTGTTGAGTGTCCAAGTTGTCATCAGGGACAAATCATTGAACGCAAAACCAAACGTAATCGCCTTTTCTATGGTTGCAATCGCTATCCAGAATGTGAATTTACCTCTTGGGACAAGCCTGTTGGTCGTGACTGTCCAAAATGTGGCAATTTCCTCATGGAGAAAAAAGTCCGTGGTGGTGGAAAGCAGGTTGTTTGCAGCAAGGGTGACTACGAAGAAGAAAAGATTAAATAGAAGGAGAGTCCTGAAAGTGAATTTCAGGCTCCTTTTGGTTAGAACTTGACAAAATTTATCATTTTATGAGAAACTAGAAGAAGATTATTTTAATTAGGAGTAGTTATGCGTCTTATCTATCTGATAATTGGTTTTTTATCACTGGCCTTGGCTATTGTTGGGGTTGTTTTACCTTTGTTGCCCACAACGCCTTTCCTTTTGTTGTCTATTGCTTGTTTCTCCAGAAGTTCCAAGCGCTTCGAAGATTGGCTTTATCATACCAAGCTCTATCAGAGCTATGTAGCTGATTTTCGAGAAACAAAGTCTATTGCGCGTGAACGTAAGAAAAAAATCATCGTATCTATCTACATCTTGATGGGAATTTCCATTTATTTTGCCCCTCTCTTACCTGTCAAAATTGGTCTAGGAGCCTTGACCATCTTTATCACTTATTATCTCTTCAAGGTCATTCCGGACAAAGAATAAAAAATAGTAACTATTTTCCTTGATATAAATAAAAGCATATTCACAACAATATGATATAATAAATTTAAAGTAATCTTCAAGGAGAATCAAATGATTTACGAATTTTGTGCTGAAAATGTGACCTTGCTTGAAAAAGCGATGCAGGCTGGAGCTCGTCGAATCGAACTCTGTGATAATCTAGCAGTGGGAGGGACAACACCAAGCTATGGAGTAACCAAGGCAGCGGTTGAATTGGCAGCTAACTACGATACGACCATCATGACCATGATTCGTCCACGTGGTGGCGACTTTGTCTATAATGACCTAGAAATTGCTATTATGCTAGAAGACATTCGCTTGACTGCTCAGGCTGGAAGTCAAGGAGTTGTTTTTGGGGCTTTAACTGCTGATAAGAAGTTGGATAAGGCTAATCTTGAAAAGTTAATTACTGCATCAAAAGGAATGGAAATTGTCTTCCACATGGCCTTTGATGAATTGAGTGATGATGATCAACTGGAAGCTATTGACTGGCTCAGTCAAGCTGGAGTCACTCGAATCCTGACTCGTGCGGGTGTGTCTGGAGATTCGCTAGAGAAACGCTTTGCTCACTATCACAGAATTTTGGAGCATGCTAAAGGTAAAATTGAAATTCTACCAGGTGGGGGTATTGACCTTGACAACCGTCAAACCTTTATTGACCTGTTGGGCGTGACACAATTGCACGGAACCAAGGTTGTCTTTTAAAAAATAGAAAGGAACTGCTAGCTTTGGGTAGCAGTTTTCACTTATGTTTGAAATTTTTAAATCCTATCAGTTTAATCAAGAAAAGGCTCGTGCCTATGGTTTTGTAGAAAGTAGTGGAGTTTGGACTTATAGTTGCATGATTTTGCAGGGTGATTTTGTCATGACTGTGTCCATCACTGCTGATAATGTGAATTTTCAGGTCTTTGATCAGGAAATGGGCGACCTCTATCCTCAAGTTCATATGGAAAGTATGACAGGAAGTTTTGTTGCAAGTGTCCGTGAGGCTTGTCTGGAGATTCTTTACCAGATTCGGAAGGCTTGTTTTGATGTGCAGGATTTTATCTGTCCTCAGACTAAGCGAATCATGACTCAAGTTCAAGAAAAGTATGGTAATCAGCTGGAGTATTTGTGGGAGAAATCACCTGATACGGCAGTGTTAAGACATGAAGGTAATAAAAAATGGTATGCTGTTTTGATGAGAATACCTTGGGATAAGCTGGAAAAGGGCAGAGAAGGACAGGTGGAAGCAGTCAACCTCAAGCATGACCAAGTAGTTGACTTACTTTCAAAAAAGGGAATTTATCCAGCCTTTCATATGAATAAACGCTACTGGATTAGTGTGGCGCTTGATGATACTTTATCAGATGAAGAAGTACTGGAATTGATAGAAAGAAGCTGGAATTTAACTATTAAAAAATAAAACCTTTCAAGGATTTTCAATAACTTTCAATTAGCGAAATATTCTTTACTGAAGAAATTTTCAGAAAATATTGGATTTTTTCTTGACAAGTGCTTGTGCCTATGCTAAAATACTAAACAAGATATCAAACGAAGGAGAAAGTCAAACATGAAAACAGCTAAGTTTAATCAATTTACTTTGTTGTTGAGGTACTCGGGCTAGTGCAAAAAGCATTAGTCCTGTTTGGCTTACCAAGCGGGAGTAAATCAACATCTCGCTTGGGTTTCTGAGCGAGATGTTTTTTTAAAACCACATTTGGAAAAGGGGAAATCTTATGAGAAGAGTTGAATTTCTAGATACCAGCCTTCGGGATGGAGAGCAGACACCTGGTGTTAACTTCTCAATCAAGGAAAAAATTGCCATTGCAAGGCAACTGGAGAAATGGGGCATTTCAGCCATCGAGGCTGGTTTTCCAGCGGCGAGTCCTGATTCATTCACGGCAGTTCAGGAGATTGCTAAGGTCTTGAAGAAAACAGCAGTGACTGGTTTGGCCCGTTCTGTCAGGTCTGATATTGATGCTTGTTACGAGGCCCTCAAGGACGCCAAGTATCCACAGGTTCACGTTTTTATCGCTACCAGTCCGATTCACCGCAAGTATAAGCTCAATAAGAGCAAGGAAGAGATTTTGGAAGCTATTAAGGAGCATGTCTCTTATGCACGTTCTAAGTTTGAAGTGGTCGAATTCTCTCCAGAGGATGCGACTAGAACAGAGTTGGATTTCCTCTTGCAAGTTGTTCAAACAGCGGTTGATGCAGGGGCGTCTTATATCAATATCCCTGATACGGTTGGATTTACCACGCCAGAAGAGTACGGAGCTATCTTCAAATACTTGATTGAGAATGTTAAGACAGATCGTCAGATTATATATTCGCCTCACTGTCACGATGACCTCGGAATGGCAGTGGCAAATAGCCTTGCTGCTGTCAAGAATGGAGCAGGACGTGTTGAAGGAACCATCAACGGTATTGGTGAGCGAGCTGGAAATGCTGCCCTTGAAGAAATTGCAGTGGCCCTCAATATTCGCCAAGATTACTATCAAGCAGAAACAAGTATTGTCCTAAATGAAACAATAAATACGTCAGAAATGGTTTCTCGCTTCTCAGGTATTCCGGTTCCTAAAAACAAGGCTGTGGTTGGTGGTAATGCCTTTTCTCACGAATCTGGTATTCACCAAGACGGAGTCCTTAAAAATCCTCTTACTTATGAGATTATCACCCCTGAATTGGTTGGTGTTAAGAGCAATAGCCTTCCACTTGGAAAATTGTCAGGTCGCCATGCCTTTGTCGAGAAACTAAGAGAATTGGCCCTAGACTTTACAGAAGAGGACATCAAACCACTCTTCGCTAAGTTCAAGGCACTGGCCGACAAGAAACAAGAAATTACAGATGCAGATATTCGAGCTTTGGTAGCTGGAACCATGGTTGAAAATCCAGAAGGCTTCCACTTTGATGATTTACAACTTCAAACCCATGCGGATAATGACATCGAAGCGCTCGTTAGCCTAGCTAATATGGATGGTGAGAAGGTCGAATTTAATGCGACAGGGCAAGGTTCCGTTGAAGCAATCTTTAACGCTATCGACAAGTTCTTTAATCAATCCGTCCGCTTGGTGTCCTATACTATTGATGCTGTGACAGATGGAATTGATGCCCAGGCTCGGGTCTTGGTCACTGTTGAAAACAGAGATACAGAAACCATCTTTAACGCAGCAGGTCTTGATTTCGATGTGTTGAAGGCTTCGGCTATTGCCTACATCAATGCTAATACCTTTGTTCAAAAAGAGAATGCTGGTGAGATGGGACGTAGCGTTTCCTATCGCGACATGCCTAGTGTGTAAAGGAGAAGGCTATGACAAAGAAAATAGTAGCTCTAGCAGGGGATGGAATTGGCCCAGAAATCATGGGGGCTGGTTTAGAGGTTCTGGAAGCTCTAGCTGAAAAAACAGGTTTTGACTATGAGATTGATAGACGACCTTTTGGCGGTGCAGGTATTGATGCTGCAGGGCATCCCTTACCTGATGAAACCCTCAAGGTATGTCGTGAAGCAGATGCCATTCTCCTAGCGGCTATCGGTAGTCCCCAGTATGATAGAGCAGCGGTTCGGCCTGAACAAGGCTTGCTGGCTCTCCGTAAGGAACTCAATCTTTACGCTAATATTCGCCCTGTAAAAATCTTTGACAGTCTCAAGCATTTGTCACCTCTTAAACCAGAACGAATTGCTGGTGTAGACTTTGTCGTGGTGCGTGAGTTGACAGGCGGGATTTACTTTGGAGATCATATCCTTGAAGAGCGAAAAGCGCGTGATATCAACGATTATAGCTATGAGGAAGTGGAGCGAATTATTCGTAAAGCCTTTGAAATTGCAAGAAGTCGGAGAAAAATCCTTACCAGCATCGATAAGCAAAATGTGTTGGCAACATCAAAACTCTGGAGAAAAGTGGCTGAGGAGGTCGCACAGGATTTCCCAGATGTCACCTTGGAACACCAGCTGGTGGACTCAGCTGCTATGCTTATGATTACCAATCCTGCTAAATTTGATGTCATCGTGACGGAGAATCTTTTCGGAGATATCTTATCTGATGAATCAAGCGTTCTATCTGGCACACTTGGGGTTATGCCATCAGCCAGTCATTCTGAAAATGGACCAAGTCTCTATGAACCTATTCACGGTTCAGCACCTGATATTGCTGGTCAAGGAATTGCCAATCCTATTTCTATGATTTTGTCTGTTGCTATGATGCTGAGAGACAGCTTTGGACGTTATGAGGATGCAGAGCGTATCGAGCGTGCTGTTGAGGCAAGTTTGGCAGCTGGTATATTAACGAGAGATCTAGGAGGACAGGCTTCAACAAAGGAAATGACGGAAGCTATTATTGCAAGGTTATGAAGTTAGACGAAAAAATTACTCTAGTCCTTTTGATTTGGAATGTCATGGTTTTCTTGATTTATGGCATTGACAAATCCAAGGCTAGGAGAAGAGTTTGGCGCATCCCTGAGAAAATCTTACTTATTTTAGCCTTTACTTGTGGTGGTTTTGGTGGCTGGTTAGCAGGAATCACTTTTCACCACAAGACTCGAAAATGGTACTTTAAAACAGTTTGGTTTTTGGGGATGGTGACCACACTAGTAGCCTTATATTTTATTTGGAGGTAATGGATGGCAGGAAAATCGATTTTTGATAAATTATGGGACCGTCATGTTATCACAGGAGAAGAGGGGCAGCCCCAACTCATGTATGTGGACCAGCACTATATTCACGAGGTGACCAGCCCTCAGGCTTTTCAAGGACTACGAGATGCAGGGCGCAGATTGAGACGACCAGACTTGACATTTGGAACCTTTGACCACAATGTCCCAACAGTCAATATCTACGATATTCGAGATGTAATTTCTAAGGCTCAAATTGATAAGCTAGCTGAAAATGTTGAGGAGTTTGGGATTGAACATGCTGCCCACGGTTCTGAAAAACAAGGAATCGTTCATATGGTTGGTCCAGAAACAGGACGAACCCAACCAGGGAAATTTATCGTCTGTGGGGATAGCCATACAGCAACCCATGGGGCTTTCGGAGCGATCGCCTTTGGAATTGGGACTAGTGAGGTCGAGCATGTCTTTGCTACCCAGACCCTCTGGCAGGTCAAACCCAAGAAAATGTTAGTGGAATTCACTGGTGTTCCTCAAAAGGGAGTTTATTCTAAAGATTTTATTCTAGCCTTGATTGCCAAGTACGGCGTTGCCTGTGGTGTTGGCTATGTGGTGGAATATCGGGGACAAGCGATTGATGCACTGAGCATGGAAGAGCGCATGACCATCTGCAATATGTCCATCGAGTTTGGATCTAAGATGGGAATCATGAATCCAGACCAAACCACCTATGATTATCTTAAGGGACGTGAGTGTATTCCAGAGGACTTTGAAGAGGCTGTAGCGGATTGGAAAACAATTGTCACTGATGATAATGCTGTTTACGATAAGGTTATCCAGATGGATGTCTCAGACCTTGCTCCTATGGTGACCTGGGGAACCAACCCTGCTATGGGGGTTGACTTTGACAGTAGTTTCCCAGAAATTAAGGATATGAATGATGAACGAGCCTACAATTATATGGATTTGGAACCAGGTCAAAAGCCAGCGGATATTGAACTAGGTTATATCTTTATCGGCTCTTGTACAAATGCTCGTCTCAGCGACTTGCAACTGGCTGCGCGATTTGTCAAAGGAAAGAAGATTGCTCCCAACTTAACGGCTATCGTAGTCCCAGGCTCTCGTCCTGTCAAACGAGCTGCTGAGAGGTTGGGCTTGGACAAGGTCTTTCTAGATGCTGGATTTGAGTGGAGAGACCCGGGTTGCTCCATGTGCCTAGGGATGAATCCTGATAAGGTCCCTGATGGTGTCCACTGCGCCTCAACCAGCAACCGCAACTTTGAAGACAGACAAGGCTTTGGTGCTAAGACCCATCTCTGTAGTCCAGCCATGGCAGCAGCAGCGGCTATCGCAGGGCGCTTTGTAGATGTTCGGCAAATGCCAGAAGCCCAGTAAGGAGAGGATATGGAGAAATTTACAGTTTATACAGGAACGACCGTTCCTCTCATGAATGATAACATCGACACCGACCAAATTCTACCCAAGCAGTTTCTCAAGTTGATTGATAAAAAAGGCTTTGGTAAGTACCTCATGTATGCTTGGCGTTATCTGGATGATCTCTATACTGAGGACCCAGACTTTGTCTTTAACCGACCTGAATATCGCAAAGCCAGTATTCTCATCTCAGGGGATAACTTTGGGGCAGGTTCTTCGAGGGAACACGCAGCTTGGGCATTAGCAGACTACGGTTTTAAGGTCGTGATTGCAGGATCTTTCGGTGACATTCATTACAATAATGAACTCAATAATGGTATGTTGCCTATTGTTCAACCCAGAGAGGTTAGAGAGAAACTGGCCCACTTGAAACCAACTGATCAGGTAACTGTGGACTTGGAACAACAAATAATCATCTCACCAGTCGGAGAATTCACTTTCGAAATCGATAGTGAGTGGAAACACAAGCTCTTAAATGGTTTAGATGATATCGGTATTACTTTGCAGTATGAAGATTTGATTGCTGCATATGAAAAACAACGACCAGCCTACTGGCAGGATTAGAAAAAATAGAAAAGGAAATATAGAACTATGACAAAACACATTCAATGGAAGGGAACACTTTCACAAGAAGGCTATGACATTTTAAAAGGTGAGGGTGGATGTATCGTTTGCCCTACTAAAGTTGGTTACATTATCATGACTAGCGACAAGGCAGGACTTGAGCGTAAGTTCGCAGCCAAAGAACGTAACCGTAACAAACCAGGTGTTGTTCTCTGCGGTAGCATGGATGAGCTTCGCGCTTTAGCACAACTTAACCCAGAAATTGAAGCCTTCTACCAAAAACATTGGGACGAAGATATTCTTCTTGGTTGTATCCTTCCTTGGAAACCAGAAGCTTTTGAAAAACTCAAAGCATACGGTGATGGCCGTGAAGAACTGATGACTGACGTGCGTGGTACTAGCTGTTTTGTTATCAAATTTGGGAAAGCTGGTGAACAATTGGCTGCCAAACTTTGGGAAGAAGGCAAGATGGTTTATGCCTCATCAGCTAACCCGTCTGGAAAAGGAAACCGTGGTAAGGTAGAAGGTATCGGAGAACGCATCGAAGACGCAGTGGACCTTGTTATCGAGGCAGACGACTACGTGGCATCTATCCAGCCTGACAAAACGATTGAAACACGCTACGAGCAAGGTGTGATGGTGTCTATGGTCGATAAAGACGGCAAACTCATCCCAGAACAAGGAGGAGCACGCTCAACTTCACCAGCTCCAGTTGTAATCCGCAAAGGGCTTGACATTGATAAGATTATGATGCACCTGTCAGATACTTTTAACTCATGGGACTACCGTCAGGGTGAGTATTATTAGGATGTAGAAGAAGTGGGGAGAAAATAATCTCTCCTCTTTCTTTTGTTGTTTATACAATTGCGGCAAAATCCGAACAAAATATTTTTACTTATAAAATAATTTGACAAAAACTGTACTTTGATTTATAATTAATTAAGGAAACGTCGGAAAAGACGTAGAGATGCGCAAGCATAGGTAGGTCATTATAAAAGAAACGAGACATCGATATGTTAAATGAATTTCCAATTTTTGATTACGAAGATATCCAGTTGATCCCAAATAAATGTGTCATTAAAAGTCGTGCAGAAGCAGATACAAGAGTGACACTAGGAAATCATACTTTTAAGTTACCTGTTGTGCCAGCTAATATGCAGACGATTTTGGATGAAAATGTAGCAGAGCAACTGGCTAAAGGGGGCTACTTTTACATCATGCACCGTTTTGATGAGGCAGGACGCATTCCTTTTATTAAACGAATGCACGATCAAGGACTCATTGCTTCTATATCTGTCGGTGTTAAAGACTATGAGTATGATTTTGTTAGCCAGCTCAAGGCTGATGCTCCTGAGTACATCACGATTGATATTGCCCATGGTCATGCGGATAGCGTGATTTCTATGATTCAACACATTAAGAAAGAATTGCCAGATACCTTTGTAATTGCTGGAAATGTGGGAACACCAGAAGCCGTGCGTGAATTGGAAAATGCTGGTGCGGATGCTACTAAGGTCGGAATCGGTCCTGGTAAGGTTTGTATCACCAAGGTCAAGACTGGTTTTGGTACAGGTGGTTGGCAGTTGGCTGCTCTCCGTTGGTGTGCCAAGGCTGCACGTAAACCAATCATTGCAGATGGAGGAATTCGTACTCACGGCGATATTGCCAAGTCTATCCGTTTCGGTGCCAGCATGGTTATGATTGGTTCCCTCTTTGCAGGACACATCGAAAGTCCAGGGAAAACGATTGAAGTTGATGGTGAACAGTTCAAAGAATACTACGGTTCAGCTTCACAATATCAAAAAGGTGCTTACAAAAATGTGGAGGGCAAACGAATTTTGCTTCCTGCAAAAGGTCATTTACAAGATACTTTGACTGAGATGGAACAAGACCTTCAAAGTGCTATTTCTTATGCAGGTGGACGTCAGGTTGCTGACCTTAAACACGTTGATTATGTTATCGTGAAAAACTCCATCTGGAATGGGGATGCTTCCCACTAAGACGGCCTATCTCACTAGAAAAAAACTTGTTATTAGAGCAAATTTCTGTTATAATAAAACAAGTTTCCACCCTTAGTGTAATGGATATCACGTAAGATTCCGGTTCTTGAGATGGGGGTTCGATTCCCTCAGGGTGGATGTAAACATCCTAAGAAAGCCTTTAATAGGGCTTTTTTGCTTTATACCGCCCCAAATTTGCTCAGAAAACTGAAAACATCATTCTAAAGCATGCCCAAATCCCCTCCAGTCCCGTTTTAAAGTGACTCAGGGGGCTTTTTTTGATATAATAAAAAGGACTGTTATCAGTTAGAAAGAGGTTGGTATGAAAGAATTACAAACTGTACTAAAGAACCATTTCGCAATCGAATTTGCAGACAAAAAGTTACTGGAGACTGCCTTTACTCATACGAGTTATGCCAATGAGCACCGCCTCTTAAAAATTTCACACAATGAGCGCTTGGAATTTTTAGGAGACGCTGTTCTACAGTTATTGATTTCAGAATATCTGTATAAAAAGTATCCTAAAAAGCCTGAGGGTGACCTGTCTAAACTCCGTGCCATGATTGTCCGTGAGGAGAGTTTGGCTGGTTTTGCGCGTGATTGCCAGTTTGATCAGTTTATCAAGCTAGGTAAGGGGGAAGAAAAATCTGGGGGTCGCAATCGTGATACCATTCTTGGTGATGCCTTTGAAGCCTTTCTTGGAGCCCTCCTTTTGGACAAGGATGTGACCAAGGTCAAGGAATTTATCTATCAAGTCATGATTCCTAAGGTTGAAGCAGGCGAATTTGAAATGATTACAGACTACAAAACCCATCTCCAAGAGTTACTTCAGGTCAATGGGGATGTGGCTATTCGTTATCAGGTGATTTCTGAAACGGGTCCTGCCCACGATAAGGTTTTTGATGTAGAAGTTCTGGTTGAAGGCAAGAGCATTGGTCAAGGTCAAGGTCGTTCTAAGAAACTAGCAGAGCAGGAAGCTGCTAAAAATGCCGTTGAGAAAGGGCTGGATTCATGTATTTAAAGGAAATCGAAATTCAGGGATTCAAGTCTTTTGCTGATAAGACTAAGGTCGTCTTTGACCAAGGTGTGACGGCAGTTGTTGGACCCAATGGATCTGGAAAGTCCAATATTACAGAAAGTCTGCGTTGGGCCTTGGGGGAGTCTAGTGTCAAGAGTCTCCGTGGTGGCAAGATGCCGGATGTTATCTTTGCTGGAACTGAAAGTCGCAAACCGCTCAATTATGCTTCTGTAGTTGTGACTCTGGATAATCATGACAGATTTATAAAGGATGCAGGCCAAGAAATCAGGGTGGAACGCCATATCTATCGTAGTGGAGATAGCGAATACAAGATTGACGGCAAGAAAGTCCGTCTGCGTGATATTCATGACCTTTTCTTGGATACAGGTTTGGGACGAGATTCCTTCTCTATCATTTCCCAAGGGAAGGTTGAGGAGATTTTTAATTCCAAGCCTGAGGAACGTCGTGCCATTTTCGAAGAAGCTGCAGGTGTTTTGAAATACAAGACTCGCAGAAAAGAAACTGAGAGCAAACTGCAGCAAACTCAGGATAATCTAGACCGCTTAGAGGATATTATTTACGAGTTGGATAATCAAATCAAGCCTCTTGAGAAGCAAGCTGAAAATGCTCGTAAGTTTCTAGACTTGGAAGGACAACGTAAGGCTATTTATTTAGACGTTCTGGTTGCTCAAATCAAGGAAAATAAGGCAGAACTAGAGTCGACAGAAGAAGAGTTGGCTCAGGTTCAGGAACTCTTGACAAGCTACTACCAAAAGCGTGAAAAATTAGAAGAGACAAATCAAACTCTTAAAAAGCAACGCCAAGATTTACAGGCTGAAATGGCCAAAGACCAAGGCAGTTTGATGGATTTGACCAGTCTGATTAGTGATTTAGAGAGAAAATTAGCCCTATCGAAATTAGAATCTGAGCAAGTAGCCCTGAATCAACAGGAAGCACAAGCCCGTTTGGCTACTTTGGAAGATAAGAGAAATGCTCTAAGTCAGGAAAAGGCTGAAAAAGAAAGCTCTTTAGCCCTCTTAGAAGAAAATCTAGTCCAAAATAATCAAAAACTCAATCGTTTAGAAGCTGAATTACTTGCTTTTTCAGATAATCCTGACCAGATGATTGAGCTCTTACGTGAACGCTTTGTAGCTCTTTTACAAGAAGAAGCGGATGTCTCAAACCAACTGACTCGTATTGAGAATGAGTTGGAAAATAGTCGTCAGCTTTCTCAAAAACAAGCAGATCAACTACAAAAACTGAAAGAACAGTTGGCTACAGCTAAAGAGAAGGCTAGTCAGCAAAATGCTGAGCTTGAAACTGCCAAGGAGCAGGTACAAAAATTATTGGCCGACTATCAAGTCTGTGCCAAGGAGCAAGAGAAACAGAGAGCTTCCTATCAAACTCAACAAAGTCAACTCTTTGATCGTCTGGATAATCTCAAAAACAAACAGGCCAGAGCCCAAAGTTTAGAAAATATCCTGAGAAATCACAGTAACTTTTATGCAGGTGTTAAGAGTGTTCTCCAAGAAAAAGATCGCATTGGTGGGATTATTGGTGCAGTCAGTGAGCACCTGACCTTTGATGTGCATTATCAAACTGCCTTAGAAATTGCATTAGGGGCAAGTAGCCAGCACATCATCGTAGAAGATGAAGAGGCGGCAACCAAGGCGATTGATTTCCTAAAGCGCAACAGAGCTGGTCGCGCGACCTTCCTTCCGTTGACAACGATCAAGGCGCGTACGATTTCTAGCCAGAATCAAGATGCTATTGCTGCAAGTCCAGGTTTCCTTGGTATGGCAGATGACTTGGTGACATTCGATAATAGGTTGGAAGCTATTTTCAAGAACTTGCTAGCTACGACGGCTATTTTTGATACTGTAGAGCATGCGCGTGCAGCTGCTCGACAAGTTCGTTATCAGGTTCGTATGGTGACTTTGGACGGTACAGAGTTGCGCACAGGTGGTTCTTACGCAGGTGGTGCTAATCGCCAGAATAACAGCATTTTTATCAAGCCAGAACTGGAGCAATTACAAAAAGAAATTGCTGAAGAAGAAGCAAGTTTTCGTTCAGAAGAAGCGTCTTTGAAGACCTTGCAAGATGAGATGGCTAGATTGACAGAAAGATTAGAAGAAATCAAATCTCAAGGAGAGCAGGTTCGTATTCAGGAGCAGGGCTTGGCCCTCGCTTATCAGCAGACCAGTCAGCAAGTTGAAGAACTAGAAACTCTTTGGAAACTTCAAGAAGAGGAATTAGATCGTCTTTCTGACGGAGATTGGCAAGCAGACAAGGAAAAATGCCAAGCACGCCTTGCTATCATTGCCAATGAAAAGCAAAATCTGGAAGCTGAGATTGAAGAGATTAAGTCTAACAAAAATGCCATCCAAGAACGTTATCAGAACTTGCAAGAAGAGCTAGCGCAAGCTCGCTTACTTAAGACAGAACTGCAAGGGCAAAAACGTTATGAAGTAGCTGATATTGAGCGTTTAGGCAAAGAATTGGATAATCTGAATATCGAACAAGAGGAAATCCAGCGCCTTCTTCAAGAAAAGGTTGATAATCTTGAGAAGGTTGATACGGATTTGCTCAGTCAACAGGCCGAAGAAGCCAAAATGCAGAAAACAAACCTCCAACAAGGTTTGATTCGTAAGCAGTTTGAATTAGATGATATTGAAGGTCAGCTGGATGATATTTCCAGTCATTTGGACCAGGCCCGCCATCAGAATGAAGAGTGGATTCGCAAGCAAACACGTGCTGAATCTAAGAAAGAGAAGGTCAGCGAGCGCTTGCGCTATTTACAAAGTCAATTAACAGACCAGTATCAGATTAGCTATACTGAAGCACTAGAAAAGGCACATGAATTGGAAAACCTCAATCTGGCAGAGCAAGAGGTGCAGGATTTAGAGAAGGCTATTCGCTCACTGGGGCCTGTCAACTTGGAAGCTATTGACCAGTACGAAGAAGTGCACAACCGTCTGGACTTTCTAAATAGTCAGCGAGATGATATTTTGTCAGCGAAAAATCTGCTCCTTGAAACCATCACAGAGATGAATGATGAGGTCAAGGAACGCTTTAAATCCACCTTTGAAGCTATTCGTGAGTCCTTTAAAGTGACCTTCAAGCAGATGTTTGGAGGAGGACAGGCAGATTTGATCTTGACTGAAGGAGACTTGCTGACAGCTGGGGTTGAGATTTCTGTCCAACCACCAGGTAAGAAAATCCAGTCGCTTAACCTCATGAGTGGTGGTGAAAAAGCCCTGTCGGCTCTTGCCTTGCTCTTCTCCATTATCCGTGTCAAGACTATTCCATTTGTTATCTTGGATGAGGTAGAGGCTGCACTAGATGAAGCTAATGTTAAGCGTTTTGGGGATTACCTCAATCGATTTGACAAGGACAGCCAGTTTATCGTTGTGACCCACCGTAAGGGAACCATGGCAGCGGCTGATTCTATCTATGGAGTGACCATGCAAGAATCAGGTGTCTCAAAAATTGTTTCGGTTAAGTTAAAAGATTTAGAAAGTATTAAAGGATGACAATTAAACTAGTAGCAACGGATATGGACGGAACTTTCCTAGATGAGAATGGACGCTTTGATATGGACCGCCTCAAGTCTCTCTTGGTTTCCTACAAGGAAAAAGGGATTTACTTTGCGGTGGCTTCGGGTCGGGGATTTTTATCTCTAGAAAAATTATTTGCTGATGTTCGTGATGACATTATTTTTATCGCTGAAAATGGTAGTTTGGTAGAGTATCAAGGTCAGGATTTGTATGAAGCGACTATGTCTCGTGAGTTTTATTTGGCGACTTTTGAAAAACTGAAAACGTCACCTTATGTAGATATCAATAAACTGCTCTTGACGGGGAAAAAAGGCTCTTATGTGCTAGATACGGTTGATGCAACCTATTTGAAAGAGAGCCAGCATTATAATGAAAATATCCAAAAAGTAGCCAGTCTGGAAGATATCACAGATGATATTTTCAAATTTACAACCAACTTCACAGAAGAAACTCTGGAAGCTGGTGAAGCTTGGGTTAATGAACATGTTCCTGGTGTTAAGGCTATGACAACTGGCTTTGAATCCATTGATATTGTTCTGGACTATGTCGATAAGGGAGTGGCTATTGTTGAATTAGCTAAAAAACTTGGTATCACAATGGATCAGGTTATGGCTTTTGGAGACAATCTAAATGACTTGCATATGATGCAGGTTGTGGGACATCCTGTAGCTCCTGAAAATGCACGACCAGAAATTTTAGAATTAGCAGAGACTGTGATTGGTCACCATAAGGACCAGTCGGTTATAGCTTATATGGAGGGTTTATAATGGCAGATATAAAATTGATTGCATTGGACTTGGATGGGACCTTGCTGACTACTGATAAAAGGCTGACGGATCGCACCAAGGCAACCTTGAAAGCTGCGCGTGATCGTGGTATCAAGGTCGTATTGACAACTGGTCGTCCCTTAAAAGCTATGGATTTCTTTCTCCATGAGTTAGGGACTGACGGCCACGAAGATGAGTATACCATTACTTTTAATGGTGGTTTGGTTCAGAAAAATACAGGTGAAATCCTTGATAAGACAGTCTTTTCATATGATGATGTGGCACGCTTGTATGAAGAAACAGAGAAATTATCACTGCCTCTTGATGCTATCTCAGAAGGAACTGTTTATCAAATCCAATCGGACCAAGAAAGTCTTTATGCCAAATTTAATCCAGCATTGACCTTTGTTCCAGTGGACTTTGAAGACCTGTCTAGTCAAATGACCTACAATAAGTGCGTGACTGCCTTTGCTCAAGAACCCTTGGATGCAGCCATTCAGAAGATTTCTCCAGAATTGTTTGACCAATATGAAATCTTTAAATCACGTGAAATGTTGCTAGAGTGGTCACCAAAGAATGTTCATAAAGCAACAGGTTTGGCAAAACTAATCAGCCATCTTGGAATCAATCAAAGCCAAGTCATGGCCTGTGGTGATGAAGCCAATGACCTTTCTATGATTGAGTGGGCAGGGCTTGGTGTTGCCATGCAAAACGCTGTTCCTGAAGTCAAGGCAGTCGCAAATGTGGTGACGCCAATGACCAACGATGAAGAGGCTGTCGCCTGGGCTATTGAAGAATATGTGCTAAAGGAGAACTAAGATATGGGATTATTTGACCGTCTATTCGGAAAAAAAGAAGAACCTAAAATCGAAGAAGTTGTAAAAGAAGCTCTGGAAAATCTTGATCTATCAGAAGATGTTGAGCCTGCTCTTGCAGAAAATGAGGGAGTTCCTCAAGAAGAAGCAGAAGTTGAAAGTTCTGAAGTAGCTGTGTTTGAAGAAGAGAAAATCCAAGTCACAGTTGAAGAAAGTCTGGATTCAGAGTCAGTTGTAGAAGTTTCTCAAGAAGAAGTCGAAGAATTGCCAGAGGAAGAGAATACTGAGCTCCTAGAGACTGTAGAAGAAAATAGTTCTGAAGTTCTTGAAGCAGAAAGGCCTCAAGTAGAAGAAACTGTTCAGGAAAAATATGACCGCAGTCTTAAGAAAACTCGTACAGGCTTCGGTGCTCGCTTGAATGCCTTCTTTGCTAATTTCCGTTCTGTTGACGAAGAATTTTTCGAGGAACTGGAAGAACTGCTGATTATGAGTGACGTTGGTGTCCAGGTGGCTTCTAACTTAACAGAGGAGTTACGCTACGAAGCCAAGCTTGAAAACGCCAAGAAACCTGATGCACTTCGTCGTGTCATCATTGAGAAATTGGTTGAGCTTTATGAAAAGGATGGCAACTACGATGAACGTATCCACTTCCAAGATGGATTGACAGTCATGCTCTTTGTTGGTGTGAATGGTGTTGGGAAAACAACCTCTATCGGAAAACTAGCCCACCGCTACAAACAAGCTGGCAAGAAGGTCATGTTAGTTGCGGCAGATACCTTCCGTGCAGGGGCGGTAGCCCAGCTAGCTGAATGGGGCCGTCGTGTTGATGTTCCTGTTGTGACTGGACCTGAAAAAGCTGACCCAGCCAGTGTGGTCTTTGATGGAATGGAACGTGCCGTGTCTGAAGGTATCGATATTCTCATGATTGATACTGCTGGTCGTTTGCAAAACAAAGAAAACTTAATGGCAGAATTGGAAAAGATTGGTCGTATTATCAAACGTGTTGTACCAGAAGCGCCGCATGAAACTTTCTTGGCTCTGGATGCATCAACAGGTCAAAATGCTCTTGTGCAGGCCAAAGAATTTTCAAAAATCACCCCTTTAACAGGAATTGTCTTGACTAAGATTGATGGAACTGCTCGAGGTGGTGTTGTTCTAGCCATCCGTGAAGAACTCAATATTCCTGTAAAATTGATTGGTTTTGGTGAAAAAATCGATGATATTGGAGAGTTTAACTCAGAAAACTTTATGAAGGGTCTCTTGGAAGGCTTAATCTAATCAGAAGCAAAAATCCTGCAAGCTACAAACTTGCAGGATATTTTTTATTGTAAGAGTGATGAGTTATAAATATTTTGAAATGAATTTATTTTCCGTTAGAGTGGAGGCATCTTGTGATTCAATAGATTTCAATATTTCTTGTAATTTTTCAGATGATTGATGGTTGAAAATCTTTAAAGCATCTTCGTTTGTTAGCTTTATATCACGCGTTAAACTGATTGTAGGCACTATCCTATCTCCTATCACTACTTAAATTTATTATAGCTTATTTCAAAAAGATTTTCAATTTTGAATTGAATAATCTTCCTAATTTTGTACTGTGTAGCTGGATGATTTAACTTTTTTGGGAACTCTTATTAAGTGCTAGTAAACTGATTATATAAATCAGCAGTTGAACAATACCTATATATTGAAATATTTGCCAATTTTTAAAATCAATCCATGATGCAAACATAGTTCCGAAAGGAGCAAAGATACCACTGATAGTGAATATGATGCTAAAAATGCGTCCTAAGAAATTGGAATCTATAGAAACTTGGAGATGTGACATTAAATTCACATTGAACATTGAAACAGTTGTAGAGAACAGAGCAAATAGAATCAATAAGATAATTTGCGAGGACTGAAAAAGATTAATAAGTATTAAGGAGACTGCACCTGGCAATAAGAAATGAAGAAAGTATCTCGGTTCAATTTTTTTCTTGTTTAGACTGATGATAAGAGCTCCTAAGATACTTCCGATAGATTGAGAAACGAGAATATAGGCAAAAATTTGATGAAATTGAGAAAACGTTGCTGTGAATGGAAGATAGAAGGAATAGATCGCATCTAAGAAGTTTAGAAAAGCGGAAGAAATTAAAATGGTTAGGAGTGTTTTGTCTTCATAGAGGTAGGTAAATCCTTCTTTTAATCCAGTAAAAAATTTTGATTGGATAGTATTATGGTGATGTAAAATGTGAAAACGATATTCACACAAAGCTGAAATAATAAAAGAGAAAGAGTTAATCAGCATACCATATCTAAATCCAAATTGATGGATAACAAAGACGGAAGCTAGCGGTGCTCCAACTCCAACAATCTCAGCCACTATTTTAGAAATAGAGTTATAGGTAAAGATTCCATCGCTGGAAAGAAGATCTTTTATAATAGCCTTATAAGCTGGGCCGTTAAAACTAAATAAAATAGCCAGTAATATATTGACAACAACCAATATCCAGATATTTTGCGGATTATAAAATAAAAATAGTAAGAAAGTTGCAATTGCAGCAATCACATCTGTTAGAATGAGCATACGTTTTCTATCGCTAAAATCAGCAACATATCCTGCAAATAGATTAAATAGTAAGCGAACAATGGATTCGCTAGACTGATAAAGCATCATAAAGAATGAGGATTGAACGGTAAGATTTGCGATTAATAGTTTATTGGCATAATCAAAAATAATATTACCCAAGTTTGTTGTTTGTCCCCTGATAATCAGTAGTAGGATATTTTTATTCTCTTTGTTCATACTTATATTCCTCAAGTAGCTCGTTTATGAGTGTAAATTCCTTCTCATTCTTTACACTAGTAGTGATGAGATAGCGTAAATCATCTAGTGAATGAGCAGGACAGTTTATCTTTTCAGGATATTCTCTAAAAAATTCGATAGGGATAGGGAGCTTTGGAGGAGCTTGATGATGACCATTCTGAAAAATAGCTAAAGTCAGTGCAATTTTACTGGGCGATGTTGGAATCTCTGCTGGTATAGAAACACTATTTATAAGGTTCCAGTAAGTATCTAGGATATCAATTTGAAAGGCACATTTGATAAGCAAAGGAATATTTCCTCCTCCAAACCGCTTTCCAATTTCACAAAAGCTTATCTCATCTGTAGTGGAGTTATAAAAGAACTCTGCATGGAAAGGATGGATTTTCTCAGTTCCTAAACTGTCCAATACTTTTTGGGTCTCAATTTTTAATCGTTGAATGAAGAGGGGATTATTATAGTGAGAGTTTGTACGGACGATATTGATGAAGGTTGTTTTAATATCTAGGATATTTCCTATATATTCATGTGTAAAAAAGTATTGGATTTTTCCATTAATAGCTATACCATCACAAGTAAACATGGTATCAAATTGTTCCTGACTTTCTAAAAGAAAATTCTCAGCTGTATAATACTCTGGTATTTGAGAGATAATATGAATATCTTTGCCAGAAGCTTCACATCTAGGTTTAATCAGAAAGGTATTAGGAAGACTATCATTTGGGTTCAATAGTTGAGGCTGACTGATTTGTTCACTCAGCTGAGTGCGCATGATTTTCTTGTCTTTATAAGTATAAGCGATTTTCCACGCCTCTTTATCGGAGGTGAAAAGCGATTTTAAGATACCGACAATATGCATGAGTCCTTCATCTAGTGTGAAAATATCCTCTATATTCTGTATATCTTTGAAAAAAAGGAGTAGATTAATTTGACTAAAATCATCTATACAAAAAATTTGGTTCTTTAAAAATCCAACTGAAAGATAATTTTTTTCTTGTCTGCTAGGACAGATAATACCTAAATTTTCTTTTGCTTTAATACCAATACTTGCAGGAGAAAAGCGATAAATAAAATATTTCATTTCTTATACCTCGTGTTTTCTAACACCCAAGTCTCAGCTCCTAAAAGATTGTTTTTTGTTTCTCGGAATGTTAAACCATGACAAGAAAAACCGACAACAGCATCTGCACTGTGAAAAGCAGAATGCAACTGTTTACCAACTTGCGTGTAAGTAATATAGTCAAAGATAGAGTACTGTTCTTTTATCGTTTCCGTTAGTTCTGGGAGTTGTTGGATGACTCCTTCCTTTTTGGCAGTTAGAAGCCAGCCAGTAACTGGAAATACGGTTGGAAGTATGGGTAAGGTGTCATTACAGATGGCTGTCAAGAGAAGCTCAAGTGGATTGTAGGTCAGTTTATATTGTAGATTTTGACGAATCCGTGCACCACCAATGCGTGAAGCAATCTCTAAAAAAATGATTTCGTGTCCATCGAAAAACACCTCTAAGTGAAAAAGAAATGTTCCATTGGGATAAAGTCCATGGCTTAGTGTAGAAGCATAGTCAACAAGCTTATTGAACTGTTCTGAAGTATGGTCTAAGGAAACCGCTGCAGCTGAGATACCTTTTTTAATGAGCAAGGGATTGTAGATATATTGGGAAGGTTCACAGTAGATGATGTTCCCCTGATAAACAAAGCCATCTATGTGATAGACATCTGCATAGATGTATTCTTGAACAAGGACAGTCTTATCTCCCCAAAAGTTATCGGAATCAAAAGGAGTTAAGTCGTTATCACTTTTTAAGTGGAAAGTATCAACAGAACCAGCTCCATCCAAAGGTTTTAGAATAATATCTTCATGTTCTTTGAAAAAGTTTTTCAATTCCTCATAAGATGAGATTTTACGGGAATGGGGGATTTTAAAACCTAGTTCATTAACTTTCTGTGTCATTTTACTCTTATCACGGAAAGTTTTAGCTTGACTGATTGATTGGCCATTAATATGAAATTGTTCTCGTAATTCTGCAGCCAATACCATATCAAACTCATCTAAAGCAACAATCGCATCGAAATGAGATTGTTGTAGGATTCCTTGTGAGGTTTCTTTTCTCTTTTCAGGATAATGTTGGGTAGTAACTAGAGTGACATTGGTTGGTTTATTCGTTTCAAATGATTCTACTTTGCTATCATCAATCAGGAGTGTATAGTGATGATTTTTGGAAAGACAAGAGTAAATATCGGTGTAAGTTTCACGATAGGGGTGTAAGATAAGTAATTTTGCCATGATTATTTATAACTTTCTATTGGATTTTGATAGAGGTTTTTATGCGAATCTCTATAATAAGCAAAGTTGCTCGGCAATTCAGGTAGTTTGTAAGTGGGATCAATCTGACTTTTGTAGAGTTTATAAGGGATCCCTAATGTTTGATAGGCATAGTCTGCCCCCATTGTATCCCTATTCTTTTTGACTTTCTTTAACGCTTTATTGATATTTCGAGAGTATTCCTTGTATTGTTTTAATAATTCGATTTTAACCGATGGGAACTCATTAAAAATAAGTTCTACTGAGATGTTGTGAATATCACACTCTAAAAAAATTTCCCTAGCTACCTTTTTTAGGGCATAGCTGTGTCTATGATTGCCAAATTTTCCAATTTCTGGGAATAAAAAGTTTAATGCTTCTAGTTGACTGATGAAAAAATGTGCTAGTTCATGGCTATTAGACAGTCTATATAACCTATTGTAGGTAGCCAGAAAAGTTTGTGACTCGTAAATAGACTTAGCCTGTTCACGAATCATATCTAATCGTAAAGGAAAGAAGACACTGTCTAATTGAGACTGAAATCCTCCTTGAAAATTGATTAGAACAAAATTTGCTAATGTTACCAAACCATCGTGGTACTTGCTACAAATTTTAATGTAGTAATGATTCCCTGATAAAGGAACATGACACTGAAGTCGATTTTTATCAATTTCGATAATGTGATTAGTAACATTGTACAGTTGACCAAGGATATCAGTCATTTTTGGACATATAATATAAATGTTATCGAAAGGAATCCATTTATTTAAAAATTTTGTGATAAAGGTTTCAATAATTTGTCCATATTTCTCTTCACGGAAGGAAAATAAACTAATTAAAGTTTGGCATGGGGTAGAGATAGGGTTTACTAAGTTAGCAGGGTAGACATTTCGGAAACAAACTTGTTCTTTTACATATAAACCATCTTTCTTTTCTTTAAAATACTCTAGCTCATCTTGAATGGGTGAAAAAGTAAATAAGTTCTTTTCTTCTCTTATCAAAGGCGATGATGGGAGAGTCTGAGCTTTAAAGATACGTTGTAAATCGTCACTATAAGTATTCTTTACCATTTATTTTACCTCGGCTATCGACTTTGTTGATTGCAAATGGTTTGTTGGGTGTATCTAATAGATAATCCTTGTTAATTTCTTTTACAATGTGTTTAGATATATCTGCAATTAGCTTGACAGAGGGATGTCTTCCATCTTCTTGGAAAGGATGATTATTTTTTTCGACATAGTATTTGAATAGTTCATATTCAGGAAAGTAATAGTCGTCCCCTAATTCCATAATAGCATCTTTGATAATCCGATAATTTTCAGTTGTAGCTAGATGAAGATTTTGAAATTTTTCAGAAACTTTAAGAAGTACATAGGGGATTGAAAATTGAATCTTAATGTCAGGATTGATAAGGTGCACGATTCGCATAATTTCCTTAGAAAAGTTAAGAATATCGTCGGAGGATAGATAAACATTTTTAATCTCTGGGTTGAAAAACTGATTTTTTGGAAGTCTGTTCATTACGTGTTTAGACTTAGACCACATTTCAACGGATCCGAGAGAAACGATTAGTAAATCTGATTCAGTTATTGCTGTTTTGACATAATTGTCAATATTTAAATTTTGATGTAGAACAACTTCGTAACTTTCCGACTTATTCCAAAAACGAATTTCATCATAGAATACTTTTTGTTTTGTATCTATCGAGATATGATGATTCAATTCAAATGCAATGATTTCTAAATCCTTTAGTAAGGATGGTGCATTAAAAACGGTATCATAAGGAGAAAAAGTTTTAATTTGACTGTTGGAAAAATAGTCAATTCCAAGGGCTAGATTTTGAGCAGTGCATGCACCTAAGAAACAAGTTGTCTTGGGAAGATATGTCAGAAATTTCGTAGATTTCTTTGATGAGTAAAAGTGTAGGTTATCCATAAATCTCTCCTTTATATCCTAATGAACTTAATACCTTTTGTATGTTTCCGAATCCGTGAAGAACAGTGTCAAAATTTGATAGCATCGCTTTATCAAGATGAACTTGAATGATTCCCATCAAGATAGCCATACCTGCACATGTATCATTTAAATGATACATTTTTAAATTTGTGTCAATATCTGATAGTTTGTCTTGTGTTTTTAATGCACCGTTACTCAAAACTTTTATTCTAATTCCCAATTTGTGTAATTCTGCAATATGATTGATTCTTTGAATAAATACTTCATCAAATAGGATGGATGATATATTGTGAAAGGCTAAAAATTCTGATAGAATAGGACCTAAATCACTTGTAATAAATGGTGCAGCACCTAAACGTAAAAATTCAAAGTACTCGGACTCTATTTGAGATGCTTTTTTGAACTGAATTGTGTGTTTGTCTTCAATGATATTTAGTCCTAATTTTGTAAAAAGGTCAATGTAACTTTGAGGAATATCTCTGATAAATACATTGTCAAAAATGATATTTTCTAACTCATCCCAGAATAGCAAGACATAGGATACAAGCATAGACATATCGGGAGGTAATGTGATTTCTGCATCTTTAATTTCAATAGAATCCACTTTGGAAATGACAATTTTATCAGATGTTAGATATTGCACTGTACGATTAGTTGAAGACTCTAGTAATGTAATGAGATAGGACACAGTAGGGTCTGGTGAAAGTCCGTTGATTCTAATTTCATTTGGATAAACATATGCCAAACTAATAGCATTGAAGAAAGCACCAACACTTTTACTCCCATCAGCGTAACAATTCAAGGTGATATTTTTATTTAGTAAGTCATTTTTCTTAGAATAAAAGATTTTATTCTCTTCGTTATAGGTGTAGCTCGCTACGGTGGAGAGAATGTCAAGGTGTAAGTCAATAGGTCTAAAGCAAAAGTCATCTCCTCCAGGGAATGCAAATAAAAGATGGTGATAGCGATAAGTCAAAGCTGTTATAGTACCAATGCTAGCTCTACTAATTTTATTGAGAGATGTAATATCTGTAGGCATCCTTTTAGAGCTAACCTCGATAGTATCTTCATAGGTGAAAGAATCAGACCACTCATTCTTTCCAAATTCATAGAGTATATTTAGAAAATCAAAGGCAGTAGGGCAGTTTCTAATTATTAACTTGTTTTTATTCAAAAATAAGCAAGATAATAGAATATGAACGCCGATAACTTTATCTCCTTCGATTTTGACGTGAAGGTTTTGAGTGCTGGTAGCTTCAGTCTGCTCTTGTCTTTGTAATTTTAAATTAAAATGCTTGGGTACAACGCCATCTGATATTTTAGATATGCTTTCTTTAGTTAAAGCACTTGGTTGATTTAAACTAACTTCTAAATCTTCGAAGGATATTTCTAGTAGTTTTGCATAAGCTATTAAGTCTTTAACATTGATATCACGAGAGCCATTTTCCCAGTTTGAGATAGCCTGTCGGCTTAGTTTTAATTGGTTTGCTACAAATTCTTGAGTAAAGCCCATTGCTAATCTACGTTGCTTTAGAAAGTTACCAATCATAGGCGTATGCCTCCCTTATGTTAATTTAATTCTTATTATACTCGCATCAAAATAAATTTCAAGAATTTTCAGGCAACAATTTGTTGCGTAGCATGATGATCTAATATCTTCAGTAAACGGGCACACTTGTTTATGTCTAGGAGGGACTGATGCGTCAGTTCTCCCGTTTTTATTTATGTGACTATTAGTCCGTCTCGCTCCGCTAGGTGCGAGACAAAAAAACACCCGCTATGCGGGTGCGCGTCGAAGGTTATACCCAAAAAACTCCAAACGCGATACAATAAAGGTGTTCAAGCCAATTGTAAAGCGAAAGGAGAAAAATATGGCACAAAAGGCACATAGTTTATCACACACAAAGTGGATGTGTAAATATCACATTGTGTTCACCCCTAAGTATAGACGAAAAGTCATTTATAATCAATATCGAAGCAGTTTGGGAATCGGCATTTTTGGGCGGAAGGTTATTATGTGAATACAGTAGGTCTTAATGAAGCTACAATTAAGAAATATATTCAAGATTAAAGAAATTATCCAGTGGATGATTTCTTCACGAGTATGAAAATTTGAGAACGAGTAAAGCATGATATAGCACTAGATAAATTAAGTGTAAAAGAATATGAGGCTCCCTTTAGGGATGGTGGTAAGTAATACTAAAGCCTCTTTATACTCTTCGAAAATCTCTACAAACCACGTCAATGTTGCCTTGCCGTATATATGTGACTGACTTCGTCAGTCTTATCTACAACCTCAAAACAGTGTTTTGAGCAACCTGCGGCTAGTTTCCTAGTTTGCTCTTTGATTTTCATTGAGTATTAAGAGGCAAGTGACGAGTCAAGAGCAATAAGGCTTGAACAACGTGAAAGCCAGCGTCTTTAGGCGCTGGCTGGTGATTTGGGCTTATAGCCCTAGTGCAAGCCACCTATTTGACGGGTGGTCATGATTCTAAACGACCATCTTGACGATAGGCGATATCTGGTTGCCAAGTCCATTTGGC